>DATHTI010000217.1:0-16798 GCA_035463335.1 Pyrinomonadaceae bacterium
CGACCGGCTGTCCGTTTAGAAGAATGATTCGATCATCTACCCGCGGCTGGGATCTTTCACGAACCAGAAACTGCATCCTGATGAAAGCCAGCTTCTGCTCGTCCGGCCAACCGGTTCCTTGAAGCTCGTCGATACGCGTGCTGGCGTAAACCTCAAACAAGAACGGCTGGTCATCGGGTGTCACGTCGCGCAGGGAGAGATCGAGGTTTTCCTTTTCGGGCACGCGCTCATTATAGATCTGCTTCATCCGGAGAATCTGCTCCTGTCCTGCTATTCGCGCGGTGTGACTACCGACCTGCACCAGCTTAGACGTAAACCACAGCTCTTTGAAAAGGTTCTCACTGCGAACAAAGACATCAATCTCACGCCCCAGTTGATCAAACAAGCGAACGACCGTTAGCAAGTGAACGGGAAGCGGAAGCGGAATGCTGGGCATGAAGCCCGCTAACGCGAGTGCGTGCATGCAACGCTGCGCTTCATTCGGTGACGGATCGACGACAAGATCAAGATCCGCAACGTCGCGGTCAGCCCCATGCAGCACCACAGCTACGCTGCCTACCACCACATAACGCACGTTCTCACGATTAAGGACTTCGATTACGTCACAAAACGTTTCTGGTGTCGCCATAAAGTACGTTAGTACTTTTGTTCAACTGATCTTGATGTGGAGATTTCGAATTAACCGCTGTAGATAGTTTGGATGAACACCCAGAAGCCTGGCAGCTTCTGTGAAGTTCCCGTTTACCTGTGCCGCCGCATCGAGAATGATCTGCTTCTTCGCCTGCGTAACCGCCTCATGATAACTCAGCGGCGACGTAGACGATAGCTTACCTTCCAACACAGCTTCCGGGAGATCTTCGGGCAGGATTATGTCTGTCGTTCCGAGTACGACTGCACGCTCGATCGCGTTTTCCAGCTCGCGCACGTTGCCGGGCCAGTCGTAAGCAGTCAAATAGTTACGCGCTTCTGTCGAGAAGCCTTTCAACTTCCGATTGCAGCGCGGGCCGTACTTGTCTGCGAAATAATTCGCGAGCAGCATGATGTCGTCGCGGCGGTCGCGCAATGCGGGCATTTCGAGTGAGACAACGTTGAGTCGATAGTAAAGATCTTCGCGAAACTGGCCCACTTCGATCGCTTCTTCGAGGTTCTTGTTCGTCGCCGCGATCACACGCAGGTCCACACTGATCGTTACTGTTCCGCCGACGCGTTCAAACTCTCGCTCCTGAAGCACGCGCAGCAGCTTGACTTGTAACGGCGGCGTCAGCTCTCCAACCTCGTCGAGAAAAACCGTGCCGCCATCGGCGACTTCGAGCCGTCCTTTTTTTTGCGCGAACGCGCCCGTAAACGAGCCTTTCTCGTGCCCAAACAGCTCGCTCTCCAACAACGACTCGTTAAGCGCGGCGCAGTTGACCGCCATAAACGGCTTCTGAGAGCGCTTGCTGTTTCGATGAATCGCCCGCGCCGCGAGCTCTTTGCCCGTGCCACTCTCGCCATTGATCAAGACCGTCGCGTCGGTGGGCGCAACTTTCGAGATGAAGTGATAGACGCGGTGCATCGCCGCGCTTTCACCAACCATGTTGTGCTCGATATTCACATCAGCCAGCAGCCGCTCGTTCTCAATTTCCAGCCATTCAAACTGTCGCGCGTTCTCGATCGCGACTGCAGCGATGCCGGCAATCGCAGTGACGAGCTGCAAGTGATCGCGATTGAACTGGTCGCGTGCGAGTGTGCTGTCGAGATAGAGCACGCCGAGTTTGCGGTCGAAAAGAATCAGCGGCACGCACATAACGGAGTGAGTACGCGCCGCAATCAAACTGTCAGTGACGAGCGCGGTTTCTGAGGGCGCGTCGTTAGCCAGCAATGCGACACCATCGCGCAGCACCTGCTGCACGATCGTGCGACTGACATGGACGGCTTCGTCTTTGCCGTATACACGATCGAGTCCGAAGACCAGGCTCGTTTCGAAAGAGCTCTCGTCAGTAAGCAGGATCACGCCGCGCTCTGCCGGCACGACTTCGAAGAGCAAATCGAGCAAACGCTCGAGCAGATTGTCGAGCCCGCGGATCGAGTTGATCGTGGTGCTGATTTTCATCAGCGCGCTCAGGTCGCGCGTCATCTGGTAGATGGCGTCGTCAAAACGAATCTGGACTGTCGAGCCGCTGACGACCTGTCTCTCATCGAGCCTGACGTCGCTCGACTTCGACATCGAATCACCTTCGTGTGTGAGAAACAGAAACTGCGAATCGCCGATGCGCACACGATCGCCGTGCTCGAGCAGGCGGGTTCTGATAGGCAGATCGTTAACGAACGTGCCGTTGAGACTTTCGAGATCGGTGATCACGAAGCCGGTCTCCTGCTTTTCGATTTTCGAGTGGCGCCGCGAGACGGAGGCATCCGCGATGCAGAGATTGGCCGCGGTCTCACGCCCGATGATGAGCGACTCTTCGTTGAGTGCGAAGATTGCTCCCTTGAGTTTCCCCGAAATGGCTGCGAGACGAGGAGGCATGATGGGGCATTCTATCATCCACAGATTACACAGATACCCAATAGTTTATCTGTGTAAGCAGTGGACGACTTTGGTTACGGTAAGATCCGCCAGTTGTTATTTGGCGTCGTCGGGACAGTCTTATTCTTCTCGACCCAATCGATAATCAGCTCGCGGATTTCTTCACTCGACCGGGAAACCACCGGCGCGTTCTTGTACATGTTGTAACCACCGCCGCCATTGACGCGATAGTTGTTGGTGGCGAGCCGGAGTTTGCGAGTGAGTGACAAGGGTTGACCACGAAAGCGCAGGTTCTGAATACGCTGACCGATCGGTTTCGAGATGTCGAGATCGTAAGTGACACCTTCGGCGATGTCGAAGTTGTAAGCGGGAATTTTCTCGTCGACTAAATCACTCGCCGCCTTGCCCGGAACGTATTCCTTGAAATATTTTGCGGAGTGTTCGAGGGCGTCTTTGAGCTGCTGGCCTGTGACCTCCAGCACCACGAGCGTGTTTTCATAAACATACAAACCCGCGATGTCGCGGACAGTGATCGGTCCTTTCGCGATGCGTGCCGCCGGGTTGAAGCTCGCCACCATCGACACGTCCGCTTTGCCGGCGTCCAGCTGCACTTTCTGAATCAGATCGAGAATCGCAGTGTCGCGAAAACGCGCGTCGCTGGCGGTTAGCTCTTCCGCCGACTCACCAATCACGCGCGACAACCACGCTTGCGTCTCGCGATCGTAAGGCTCGGCGAGTTTCACCACTTCCGGATCCGGCTCTACGCGATCATCACTCGGCAATGTGCGCGCCGATTTCGCATACATACGCCAGCCCGTGCCGGCTTTCTGCAAGTACAGATCGGCTCGCGCGAGATGGCGTCCCCAGTGGTTCGCCTGTGTCAACAACACGCCGTTTATATAAACCGCAGGCACCTCGCGATGTGTATGGCCCATGAAGATCACATCGACGCCCGGAACCTCCTTCGCGATCCGGATCGCCTGGTTTTCGTGAGGCACTTGCCCCGGACTCACGTCACCCGTGCGCAGATCTTCCTCTAGTCCCATGTGCATCGCGATCACGACGACGTCAGCTTTTTCCTGCTCGCGCAGGATTGGCACCCACTTAAGTGCTTCAACGGCGGGCTCGTGAAATTCGAGGCCCGCGTAGTTTGGCGGATTGTCCCAGTTGGGCACGCCGGGTGTGGTCAAACCGAGTATGCCGATTTTCACGCCCGCGACTTCCTTCACGATGTAAGGCTTGTAGTGTGGTTGTTGTTTGGCTTTGTCGTACGTGTTTGCGGAGAGCCAGGGAAAGTTTGCTTCGCTGCGTGCTTTCTCCAGGACCTTAAGGCCGAAGTTGTATTCGTGATTGCCGACGGCCATCGCGTCGTAGTTGAGCGAGCTCATGATGAGCATCATCGGATCGGGCGGCGTGTTGTTCTTGCGACCGTGGACCGACTCGAGTGGCGAGCCCTGGATCGTGTCGCCCGAATCGATGAGCAATACGTTTGGCTGCTCTTTACGCACACGCTTGATCAAGGTCGCGATCTTGGCAAGGCCGCGGTTATCGGCTTTGTTTGTGTAGTAATCGATCGGGTTGATGTTGCCGTGCAGATCGGTCGTGCCGAGGATCGTGATTTGAACTCGATCCGGGGCAAAGCTGCGGCCCACGAGAACGAGCGCAAACATGATGATTAAGACCGATAGGGAGTAAACGAATGGCGAAAGTTTATGTGTCCTCATAGATAAATCCGCGTTCATCCGCGGAAATCCGCGGCTAATAATTCACAAATACTTCAACCGCTGTGGTCCCGTTGATATTAACATCATGCACGTGTCGAAACTGCGCCCGCACGTGGTCTACCTCATCGCGATTCTCGAAATACGTCCGCCCGCGTTGCACGATCACGTAAATTGGTCCACTCGCCGTCCGCACATCAAACTCTTTCGATGAGATCGCCTGTGAATTCAGATCCGTGCGCCCAAACTTCTTCAGATAATGACGCGTGACGGCCGGCGTCTCGTGTGCGATTGTCGCGCCATTCGGCGCCACATCACAAACGTACCTGATCGCTTCCCGCAGCCCATCATCATAAAACTCATCGTGCGGAAAGAAGTAGCCAATTCTATTTCCGCCGAGCGCATTTAGATAGAGCGCGTAATGCGGCCGCTGTGCAAGCGCCGTAAACGCCGGACAGCCTACAAACAGTGCCACCATCAACACCGTGAACACAAATGCTGCTCGTTTCGCTTTGATAAAGCGAGACGTGGTCCACGTGATCATCCACATCACGCCAACTGCCGCGAGCATGTAAACAAAGGGCATGAGCGAGAGCGTATACCGCAGCCATTTAGCACCGATAAGCGAATAAGGCACGATCCAGAACAGAAACATGAACAACACAAATGCATGGCCCAGGTGTCGCCAACGCCTGATCGAAACTGCGAGCCCGATCAGGAACGAGATGAAGATCAGCAAAGGCACCTTGATCGCGAGAAAGAGAAGATAGAAATAGATCGGCGTGCCCCAGAACGGCGTGCTCGACATGTTGTTTTTATAGAGCTGGCCGGCGAAGAGATAACCGGAATGAGTTAGCAGTCGCTCGCCCATGTACGCATCCATGTACCGCCAGACTTCCGGCAACAACACAGTCGGACTAGCCAAAATAAACACCGCGATAATGCTGAGATAAAACCATCCCGGCGTCTTGCCGCCAGGCTCGCCCGGTTTGCGCACGTGGAAGAAATGATGAAAGAGCATGTTGAGACCGAAGTAGTGAGGAAAATATTTCGACGCGATCATGAGTCCAAAAGAAACGGCGCTCGCTGCGTAGCGCTTGTAACGTGCGGGTTTACTACTGGGCGGGATCTGTTTGGCGCGGAGGAAAAAGTAAAAACCAAATAACATGAAGAAGACGAGGAGCGTGTCTTCCTTGCCGATGCGATTATGAGTGATTGCGTTAACGCCGAAGGCCCAGAAAGCCGCTGCGAGTAGTGCGTGGCGGGGATCGAAAAACGCCGCGGTCAACAGAAACAACGGGATCACAGTCAATGCGCCGATCAACGCGTTGGGAAATCGTATCGCCGCTTCTTCACTGCTCGCGGGAAGACCGCGCAACGATGCCCACATCAAAACCTTCATCACCATCGGGTGTTCGGAGTTGGCTGAGAAATCGCCACGCTCGTATGCGTGAATGGCATCGAGTTTGTTCATTTCGTCTTCGGCGAAACCGACGGCGCCGAGTTGAGTCATACGAAGGCCAAATCCGAGGACAATTAGGAGGGCTAAAATTTTCAGATTCGCAGCCATTTTTCAGACGCGGATTGCAATCCGCGTTCATCTGCGAAAATCCGCGTCTAGGTTATACTCCAAATAGAATCTGCCAGAAACTTGTTGCAAATGGATAATCTCGTCACTTCAAACATTCGCCAACGACCGATTCGCACGCTCGTGAGCGTGGCGGGCGTTGCGCTCGGCGTAACCCTGATCATGCTGTTTACCGGCCTTGCGCGCGGCATGTCTAACGACTTGCAGCGCCGGGCGACAAACGTCCGCGCGGAGCTGATCTTCATGCGGCCCGGCGCAGTTCAACTTTCGTCCACGACCGCCAATCTCGATACGAGATATGTCGACCGGTTGAAGCAGATCGAGGGTGTCGAAGAAGCACTGCCTGTAATTCGTCACTTCAACCAGGGCACTAAAGGGTTCGGTATCGAGCAGATCGACGGCGTCGATTGGGACGCTTACGCGCGGATGAATGGCATCAGTATAGTCGCGGGACGCGGGCCGCAAGCCCTCGACGAAGTAGTGATCGATGAGGTCAAGGCTCAACAGAACAATTACAAGGTTGGCGATAAGCTGCAACCGCTGGGCAAGCATGAATATCGCATTGCGGGGATTTACTCGCCTGAATCAGGAGCACGCGTGAAGATGTCGCTCGAGGCAATGCAGAAGGCACTCGAGGCGGAAGGTAAGTCTACGTTCATCTTTCTGAAACTACGCAATCCGGATCAGCTTCAGGAAGTCGCGCAGCGGATCGATCGAGAGCTGCCGGGCAACACGATCCAGCCGACGCGCGAAGTATTTACGAGTTTTGAGAAAAGCATTCCGCTGCTCGGTGTGTTTCTGCGCGTGCTGGTTGTGCTTGCGGCGGTGGTGAGCTCGCTGGTGGTGATGCTGGCGATGTACACGACGATCACGGAGCGCACACGCGAGATCGGGATCTTAAAAGCGATGGGCGCGTCGCGTAGTTACATTGTGGGGATCATCGAGAAGGAAGCGATACTGATCAGCGTGATCGGGTTAATCGCAGGGTTTGTCATTTCACTTATCGCAGGGTATTTGATTCACACAGCGTACGGGTTGATTTTTGAGTACAGTTGGCAGTGGGCGATTGTGGCGGCGGTGATTGGTGTCGTTGGCGGGATTTTAGGGGCGCTGTATCCGGCGTGGCGGGCTTCGAATCTCGATCCGGTTAACGCGCTCGCTTACGAGTAAAACTTACGCAGATAATCTGTGGCCCCTTTTCCAGATTAATAAAAGACCGACCGCGCTCCAGAAGATGTCGCGCCCTTTCCTCACGATCGCGAGCGTCTCGCCGATTCCTCTCGCAAAGCCGAGCACCTTCGAAACCTGGCCGGTTCCACCTTCATCAACGCCCGCCCGCAAGGGAATAAACTTGAATGCCACGTTGATGATTCGATTCACCGACTCGAGTATGAAGGCTTGTGTGAGTGTGGGCGCGACGGGGCTGATGAATGAGAGCGTGATGAACACCTCCAGCACGCCGGCCAGATGAAAACAACAGTCTAAAAGAAAGATTGATAGAAAACTGCGCTGGCTCGTCGCATAAAAACCGTAGACACGATCTTCAAGCGACTGTGCTCGTGGCGTAACCTTCGTCACCAGCTTCGGCATCACGCCACGTTTACTCAGGAACCTGAGTGCGGCACTCAAAAATCTTGCCTGCCGCCGGATTACCAGGTAAGCGAGGGGAATAATGACGACGGTCGTCACGAGCGCGCCGATGCTCGCATAGCGCAGTGACTTCGGCAGTGAGAAAGTGAGCAATAAGGTCGCAGTGCCGGAGAAGATAAAGATCGCGACTGAGAGCGCGTAAAAAATGTTTTCGATCGCGAGTGCCGACAGGCCCACCAGCAAAGGCACACGATCTTTAACAAAGACTGCCTTCGACGGCTCGCTTACGGCCGCGCTGACAAACGGAATGATGTTGCCGAGCGCGTCGCCCATCAAACGGGCCGCGAATGCGTCACGAAATGGAAGTCGATACGGCGGCTCGATGCAGCGTGTCCAGGCGAGTGCGCGCACCATGTAACGGAGACTGGAAACAGCAAGGATGAGAATGAAGCCGGCGCCGAGTCGCTGAATATTCGAGAGGATCTCACCGACGCCTGCGCGGCTCACGAAGTAGGCAAACAAAAGCAGGCCCAACAGACCGAAGATGATCCCAAGTGGCGCAAATCTCCTGCTCCCACTCTGGTTCTGAGTCAAAACATCGTTCGGCATCGCTCAATTCCCCGCAACCACTATACCTTTAATCTGTGGACGGCTTTTGTGCCTTTTTGTGGCTTTAGTTTATGATGCAATGTTCCAAATCAGACAGGTAAACGAGCATCCACACATGAGTCAATCGCAATCAGCCATAGCACCACCTGCGCCGAGTCCACTCACTACGCTTACAGAAGACGAGACGATGTTTCGCTCCAGCGTTCGCGAATTTGCCGAGGGCGAATTGCGGCCGCGCGTCGAGCACATGGACGAGGCCGCAAAACTCGATCCGGCAATCATCAAGCAATGTTTTGAGCTCGGTTTGATGGGCATCGAAACTCCCGAAGAGTTTGGCGGCGCGGGCGCAAGCTTTTTCACTGCCATCCTCGCCGTTGAGGAATTGTCGCGTGTTGACGCCTCGGTCGGAGTTTTTGTCGACGTGCAGAACACGCTCGTCAATAACGCTTTCATCCGCTGGGGCACACCGGATCAGAAGAAGACATATTTGACGAGACTCGCGAGCGAGAGCGTCGGCGCGTACGCGCTGAGTGAGCCCGGTTCCGGATCGGATGCCTTCGCGATGCAAACGCGCGCGGTCGAGAAAGACGATCACTACCTGCTGAACGGCCGCAAGCTCTGGATCACGAACGGTATCGAAGCTGACATCTTCGTGTTGTTTGCGAATGCAAATCCCGACGCCGGGTATCGCGGTATCACGGCGTTCATCGTCGAGAAGAGTTTTCCCGGCTTTGGCATCGGCAAGAAGGAAAACAAGCTCGGTATTCGCGCTTCATCGACAGTCGAGCTAATACTCGAAGACTGCAAAGTGCCGAAAGAAAACGTGCTCGGCGAACCGGGCAAGGGTTACAAGATCTCGATCGAGACGTTGAACGAAGGCCGTATCGGCATTGGCGCGCAGATGATTGGCATTACGGCCGGCGCACTCGAAGCGGCGCTACTCTACACGGCGGAGCGGCAACAGTTTGGCAAGTCGATCAACCAGTTTCAGGCAGTACAGTTTCAGCTCGCCGAGATGGCGACTGAATTAGAAGCAGCGCGTTTGATGGTCTACAACGCCGCGCGCATGAAAGACGCGGGCGTCAACTTCGTCAAAGAAGCCGCGATGGCGAAGCTCTACTCGTCGCGCGTAGCCGAGCGCGTTAGCTCGAAAGCGATCGAGTTGTACGGCGGGTACGGTTATGTGAAGGATTACCCGGTCGAGAAATACTGGCGCGATTCGAAGATCGGGGCGATTTATGAAGGCACGTCAAACATGCAGTTGCAGACGATCGCTAAATTGATCATAGGAAAGTGAGCCACAAAAGGTTGTTCATCCACAGATTACACAGATTCAATAACACATCTGCGTAATCTGTGGATAAGGATCTTGTGGCTGCCTGCATTCATATGAATACTGATACTAAAGTTTTGAAGTTGGTCCGGAAGAGTGAGTCAACACATACTACGACGACAGAATTACCGGATCACAAACTCCTCATCGAGATGTATCGCACGATGTACCTGTCGCGGCGTCTCGACGACAAAGAGATCCAACTCAAGGGACAGAACCGCATCTTCTTCCAGATCAGTGGCGCGGGTCATGAAGCGGTCCTCGTCGCCGCGGGCGTGGTGCTGAAGCCCGGCTACGACTGGTTCTACCCGTACTATCGCGATCGCGCGCTCTGTCTACAGCTCGGCATGACGCCGCTCGAGCAGTTGCTCTCCGCCGTCGGCGCCGAAGCCGATCCCAATTCACACGGGCGGCAGATGCCTTCACACTGGGGCCACAAGAAACTCAACATCGTCTCGCAGTCGTCTCCAACCGGAACACAATGCCTGCAAGCTGTCGGTTGCGCCGAAGCAAGTTACCGCATCGAGCTAATACCCGAGCTGCAAAAACGCATCAGCAATTTCAAACACGACGAAGTGACGTACGTCTCGCTCGGCGACGGGACCACCAGCCAAGGTGAGTTTTGGGAAGCACTGAACACAGCTTGTAATTTGAAACTGCCGGTGCTGTTTCTGATTGAAGATAATGGCTACGCGATCAGCGTTCCCGTTGAAGTGCAAACTGCGGGCGGTGACATTTCGCGGCTCGTCGAGAATTTTCCATCACTCTACCTGCAACGATGCGACGGCACCGATCCGATTGAATCTTTGGAGACTATGCGCCGCGCAGTCGAATACTGCCGCGAGCGAAAAGGTCCGGCGCTGATCCACGCGAAAGTTATCAGACCGTATTCACATTCGCTTTCAGACGATGAAAAGCTTTACCGGCCTGACGAGGAACGCGCCAGCGACGCCGAGCGCGATCCAGTCAAGCGTTTCGGCGCGCTGCTGATCGACGAAGGCGTGATCGATCAGGACGGCCTGCAACAGATCAAAGATGAAGTCGATCGCGAAGTGAATGAAGCGGCTGACATCGCGCTCGCGAGTCCACAACCCGCGAAAGAAACGGCGACGATGTACGTCTTTTCACCTGACGTCGATCCAACCAGCAAAGAGTTTGACACGGAAGACCAGGTCCAGCTTTCCGGCAATCCCGGCACGATGGTCGACCTCATCAATCGTTGTCTCGATACGGAGATGGCGCGCGATCCGCGCATAGTTGTCTTCGGTGAAGACGTCGCCGACTGCTCGCGCGAACAATTTCTCGACAATGTGAAAGGCAAGGGCGGCGTTTTCAAAGTCACTGCGAACCTGCAGCGCAAGCATGGAAGTTCGCGCGTCTTCAACTCGCCACTCGCGGAAGCCAACATTGTCGGCCGCGCGATTGGCATGGCCACGCGCGGTTTGAAGCCAGTCGTCGAGATTCAGTTTTTCGACTACATCTGGCCCGCGATGCACCAGATTCGCAACGAGCTGGCGCTGCTGCGCTGGCGCTCGGGAAATGAATTCAAAGCGCCGCTCGTGATTCGTGTGCCGATTGGTGGCTACCTGAAAGGCGGAGCTGTTTACCACTCGCAATCGGGTACATCTACCTTTACGCAGATCCCTGGTCTGCGCGTGATCTATCCATCGAACGCGCTAGATGCAAACGGCTTGCTGCGCACCGCCATTCGCTGCGACGATCCGGTACTGTTTCTCGAGCACAAGCATCTCTATCGCCAGGCGTACAACAAGTCAGCGTATCCGAATGACGAGTTCATGATTCCGTTTGCCAAGGCGAAGAAAGTTCGCGAAGGAACAGATCTCTCGATCATCACTTACGGCGCACTCGTGCAACGCTCGCTCGTCGCGGCGAAGCAAATGGAGCAGGAAGGTATCAGTGTTGAGATCATCGATCTGCGTAGTCTCGCGCCGTTTGATTGGGACGCGATTGCGGAAACGGTGAAGAAGACGAATCGCGTGATCCTCGCGCATGAAGATTCGCTCTCGTGGGGCTATGGATCCGAGATCGTGGCGCGAATCACTGATGAGCTATTCGAGTATCTCGACGCGCCGGTCAAACGCGTCTGCGCGCTTGATACGTTTGTCGCATACGCTCCGCAGCTCGAGGACGCGATCCTGCCGCAGGCATCTGACGTCGCAAAAGCAATCGCAGAACTGCGAAAGTATTGACACTTTTTAGGCACAGATTACACGGAAGGAAATCCGGATTTTCTTCCGTGTAATCTGTGGTTTTAAGTTCCCTCACCATACACGCGTGTATCGATCTACTTCGGACAAATTAACCAAAGTCTTCTATATCACCGCACATCGATAACGGCATAAATCTTGCCGAAAATCCTATACGTGTACGCCTCTGCGCGTCTCCCCGACATTAGCTTCCCCCGCGTTCGACAATTAATCGCGATTGATTAGACACAAGGGAGGTACAACTGATGAGGAAGCATGTTTTGAGCGTTTTCGGGGCGGTGGTTCTGACTCTCGCACTCGCCGCTATCGCTCTTGCACAAACGACAACGGTTACCAAGACAGTTCAAAACCCCGATGGCACATTCACAATCATTGAGTATCCTGTAAAGAAAGAAGTAACGCTTAATCTAACACCCGTCAATGTCACCGGAGCCAAGGGTGTGGCCACCATTCTCCGCGATGACGCTGGGACCAGGATCAAACTGAACTTAACGGATGTCCCGGCAGACATGACTGCGATGACTCTTTATGCGGTTGATGATACCGGCGCTGTTACGCCTCTTGGTCCAGTTGTCATTTCAAATGGCACCGGCACGTTTACGGCGACAGCTCCGTTGACGAAGTTCATGTTATTCGCTTCGCCCGAACCGGCGTTGACGGCCTATGACACGAATACAACAGTGTTCTTCAGGAGCGCGGTGCCGGAAGGCTTCACGGTTATTCCTGTTGCCCGCACTGGCGATGAAAAAGTAGCTGCGGTTGGAGCGCCGGTCGCCGCAACAGCCAAGACCACGACAACCACGACTCCCGGAGCAGTAGTGCAGAGCCCGGGTAATACCACAGTGGTTATTCCGATGACGGAAACAAAGACGACCTACTCGGCGCCATTGCTCAATATACCGGCTTACAAAACGGGCGATGACACGAAAATCAAGGTCGACTTCACGGGTGCGCTGACAGGCGCGCGCGCGAACGTTTTCATCACGCCGCGGAAAGACGGACCGACTGAGGTCAAGATGCGTTTCCACGAGTTGAAGGAAGCGCCTGCGGGCCAGACTTTCATTCTGTGGGCGGTTTCGCCTGATAACAAGTTCATCAGGCTCGGCCAGATCGTGAATACAGGTGGCCGTAACGAAGCCGAGATCAGGTCGGAAGTCCCACTGCCGGACTTTGGTTTAATTGTGACGATGGAAAGCGCGGTCGGTGAGATGCCGGTCGGCCCAGCCATCGGAACGATTCACATTGTTCCATAACCCGGACGCATCGGTGCGTTGCTCTGGAGAAGGGTCGCTCGCGAGGGCGACCCTTTTCTGTGTCAAATCCTTCACAAAAAACTACCGCTGGCGGACCATCTTGCGTTAATATGTCGTCGCTGAAGTTGCCCTGAGTTCTTCAGGTCTCCCGACAGGCTGTGGTTCGAGCCACTTCATGGCTGTATTACAAGCCACTTCATCTTTTCAATAACTGCGAGATCCCCTGCCGTGAGTCCCCTTCACGCGCCGAAGTCTCCGTTTTTTGTCTGGGTGTTAACGACATGATTAAGAGAAGATACCCTCTCCTGTTCCCGTTTGTATTGATTCTCCTCGTCGCCTCTCTGGCGCAGGCCGAGGAATCTCTCCCCAATCTCGTAAAGCGCGTAAAACCGGCCGTTGTTGCGATCGCGACTTACGACGCCGCCGGCGAGGCGTTGATGACCGGTAGCGGTTTCTTTCTGCGGCCGGGCCAGGTCGTGACAAATCTTCACGTGATCCGTGGTGCGGTTCGCGCAGAGATCAAGACGCTCGACGGCAAAGGCAAGGTTTTTCCGGTAAACGGGACATTGGCGGTCGACGAAGAGGGCGACCTTGCGATGTTGAGTGTTGACATGCCGGCCGAGCGCGCTGCGAGAAGCAGTGAGCTCGCGAAAGAGCTACCGGATGAGGGCGAAACGATTTTCGTGATCGGTAATCCGTTGAAGCTCGAGGGTTCGGTGAGTGATGGAATTGTGTCGGCGGTGCGCGAGGTGCCGAACAGCTATCGCATTATTCAGATCACGGCGCCAATCTCACATGGAAACAGCGGCAGTCCGGTTTTCAACCTGAAAGGGCAGGTGCTCGGTGTAGTAACGGTGAAAGTCACGAACGGGCAGAACATCAATCTCGCGATTGCCGCGGCGCGGGTTGGAGAGCTGACGGCCGGGAAACTCCAGCCGCTGTCGGAGCTCGCGATCAAGGGCAAAGGCGATGTCGCTGAGTCGCTTTATCGTTCGGGGCTCGATTCGCTCTGGCTCGGAAATTACGACAACGCTGTCGGTTACTTCGAGAATGCGGCGAATAAGAATCCGAAGCGGGCTGAGACGTGGGTGCAGGTTGGCTATTGCAAAGTGAAGCAGGGCAAGACGCTGGAAGCGATTCGCGCTTACCAGCAGGCGTTACAGCTCAAGCCGGAGGATCCGGAGATTCACAACCGGCTTGGTGATGCTTATTACTACTCGGGGCGATTGCGTGAGGCTATTGACTCATATACCGAGGCGGCGCGCCTGCGTCCTGATTGGGCCGAGACTTTTTACAACCTGGCGATTGCGTATTCCGAGAGCGGCAACCCCAGCATGGCCGCCACTCACTCCCGGATTCTTCAACGCCTCGATCCCAAACTCTACGAGAAATATCTACGCGAGACTATGTAACCACTGATAAGACGGACTTTAAAATCCGGATTTAAATCTCGGTTTAAGTTCCGTGTAATCTGTGGTTAAAGTTTTATCCGGCCTGACCAGTAAAGACGCCGGTATCCACGCTCTTCGGGTTTCCCAACACCACGAACCGGATATTCTTCATGTACTTCTGCGAGACGCGTTGAATATCCGCGGGCGTGACGGCTGTCAGCTTCTCGAGGAAGGTGACCGAGTTTTTCCACCCACCACCAATCAATTCATACTGCGCCAGCTCTCCAGCCTGCGCCGCATTCGTCTCCTGGCCCAGGTAATACGTGGTTAGATATTGGGCCACAACCGCCTGAATGTCATCGGCACTCACCGGCTCAGTCTGCAATCGATTGATCTCGCTCAGCATCACGCGAATCGACTGGTTCGCATCAACCGCCGTCACATACAACCCGCCAACATTCGCCGCCTGTGTTCGCAAAAACGCATCCGGCGCGTACGATAGATTTCGCCGCACACGAACTTCTTCAAATACACGATCGCGCAACAACGAGCTCGCGATACGCATCGCGTAAATGTCAGGCGACGTCAGCGACGGCGCCGTGAACAAACCCTGAATGTAATTCGTCGGCAACTCGCGCGGCGTGACTTCCACCGTCGATTTATCGAACGCGAGCGCCGGAACCGCCTCAGGCGCGTAGGTACCTTTCGGCAACTTGCCGAAGCTCGCCGTCACGAGCCCGCGCACCTCATTCGGGTTGAGATCGCCCACGATTACAAGCAACAGTCGCGACGTCTCCATCAGCTTCGTGTGATATGCACGCAGATCTTCCGGCGTCAGCTTAGCGACCGTTTCCGGCGTGCCGCTCGTGTTGTTCAAGTATGGATGGCCCGCATAAGCCACACGCTCCTGCAACTTTTGCAGGTACACGTCAGGATTGTCAGTGTCATCGCTGAGCGAGACGACCTGTCTCTCCTGCACGAGCGCCACGTCTTCTTTTGTGAACGACGGGCGCAGCGCGACGTCAGTAAAAATCTCCCACGAGCGATTGAATTGCATGCGCGTGGTGGCCAGCGAGAGTACGGAGTAATCGTTGTTTGAGCTGCTGCCGATCACCGTGCCCATGCGCGACAGCTCACTGCGCATTTTTGCACGCGGAAAGTTTGTCGTTGCTTCTGTCGCCGCGCTGAGCATCAACGTTTCGATACCCGCGTTTTTCGCGTTGATGTTCGACGCGCCCCCGCGAATAAACAGGCCTGCCGCGACGGTCAAACTGCCTTCGCGTCGCTTCAGCAACACTTTCAGACCGTTAACTTCAAACTCGCTGACCAGCGCCGCCTGCTTTGCGACAACGCTATGAACTGTCTCCTGTGATTGCGGTCCTCCTGGTTTAGAGGCTTGTTGAGTCGCTTGCGAATTTACGGTGCTGGCAACAAACATTAACGCGACGAACAGCGCACTGCTGATCATCCGGCGCAGCGTTTTAGCGCGAAAAGACATACCTGACTGTTGTTCTGGCTGGTTCATAAATTGGCTCATGATTGTCCTGACGTTTTTACTGTCCGATTAACTCTTCCGGTGTGATTTTGACTCGTCCCTGGGCCTCACTCGACATCAGCGCGAGGCCGACGTGCGGCTTGCCCTGGATGTAGGTCGTGATATAGCGGCTGATGTCGGCACGCGAGGTGGCGCGCAGCCGTGGCAGGTAACCGCGGAAGTATTCGAGTCCGGTCGATGCCCACCAGAAACTCAGCGTGTGTGTGTAGTCGCTCAGCTTCTCGCGCGAATAGAGATCGTCAGCTTCGAGTAGTGCTTTGGCGCTTTCGAGCTGCTCGTCGGTGTAGTAGTCCTTGTCGTTGAAGTGGGCCACTTCTTCGTAGAGCGCTTTGATCGCCGCGCGTGCTTTGTCTGGAGTGGTTTGTGCGACGAGCTGGATTGGTCCAACGTTGCGCTGCGTGTAGTAACTCAGATCGACGCCCGTCACCAAACCAGTATCGACGAGATTTCTCTGAAAGCGCGAATTCGGTTGCCGCAGGATGAACGAGAAAACGTCGGCTGCGTAAGTCGCGGGATTGTCTTTACCAATCGACGGCCCATGCCAGCCGATACTGACGATCACGTTCTGCACGGGTTGTTGAATCACCAGGCCTTCACTCTTCGGCAACGGCGGATGTTCGACAAGCGGAAACTCGACAAACGGATCTTTCTCGCGTTTGGGCCAGTCGCCGTACAGCTCCTGCGCCATCGCGATTACTTCCGTGGGATTTACGTCACCCGTCAGCACGAGGGCTGAGTTGTTTGGGACGTAATAACGCTGCTGGATCAACCGCATCATGTCGGTCGTGGCGCCGCCGACTGTCTCTCTATTGCCAAGCGCGTTCTTGCGGCTGGGATATTTGAAAAAGAGACGCGTATTCATCTCTTTAGTGAGATAGAAAAACGGGTTCGACTCGTTGCGATCGATCTCGCCGATCACGACCTGCTTCTCGCGACTAAACTCACGCTCGTCAAAAAGCGGGTACCGCACGGAGTCTTTCATAAACTGCATTGCGGTACGAAGGTTCGGGCTGGTCGTGGTGAA
>DATHTI010000218.1:0-8696 GCA_035463335.1 Pyrinomonadaceae bacterium
TAGTTGAGGATGAGAAGGTTTCCGGCGTCGAATTCATTTCTGAAGACGGTCAGAAAGATCTGGCTGAGGCCGCCGTGGTTATTAACGCGGCCGGACCCTGGATCGACCTGGTGCTCGAGCGCGTGCCGCTTGAGAGTCCGAAGCTGATTGGCGGAACAAAGGGCAGTCACATCGTTGTGCCGCCATTTCCTGATGCGCCTGCGAATGCCATCTACCTCGAGGCCCGCAGCGATGGACGACCGATCTTTATCGTTCCGTGGAATAAACTTTATCTAATTGGAACGACTGACGTTCGCTTTGAAGGCGACCCTGATGAGGTCCGGTGCGAACTTTGGGAAATCGAGTATTTGCTCTCGGAGTCGAACGTTGCTTTTCCTGGCGCCGGGCTGACGCGCGACAGCATTCTCCAGACGTATTCCGGTGTGCGGCCGCTTCCGGTCACTGGCGAAAAAGATGAGCAGAGCATCACGCGCAGGCACTTCATTCGTGAGCACCCGCGGCTTTCGAATCTGTTATCGATCGTGGGCGGAAAACTCACGACTTATCGAAGTCTCGCGGAAGAGTGCGTTGATCTAATCTTTCGGAGGCTTGGAAGAGATTCGCCGCCCTGTAGAACTGCGACCGAAGCATTAACCGCGGATAAACGCGGACTTCATTCGATTTAAAGAGTCGCGTGCGAATTGCTTTTGGAGTCGCCGCGCGAGAGGAGCGCTGAGTCTTACGAGTGGATGTCGAGGGCGTGAAAAGGCGAGTATGTCGTACCAGACGGTATCGTCCGGAAGCCAGTCGATCAGAAAGCGCTCTTCACCTGTTTCAACATGGTCGGGTAAGGTGCCGTAAGCAAATCCGAAGCGCCTCATTTCATCAATCGTATAAACCACGCGCGTGGCGCTGAGTGACCATGTTCCAAACGCGCGCGCCTTGACCGCGACTGTCGCACCGACCTCGACCGGAACGCCGCGCGGAACAATTCCCACCCAGCCGAGCTCGAAGTGTCGCCAGTTCTTCAATGCATCAACGGCGCTCCGGTATATGGCTTCACCGCTGCCGAGCTGAATACGATTGTGATCCACGTTGTAGCCTGCTGGCGGCGTACCATTCGTCGCGCCGACTTCAGCATACGTGAACGGCAAATCACGCTGCGACGCGATAAACCTTGCGACAGCTGTATCGCTCGGCTCACGAACCATGAACATCTACGATTTGATCCTCGCCCGCGGATGGTGACGGTCATACGCAGCGCGCAAATGCATGTCTGTGATGTGTGTGTAGATCTGCGTGGTTGAGATGTCGCTATGACCAAGCAGCGCCTGCACCGAACGCGAGTCGGCGCCGTGTTGCAAAAGATGGGTGGCAAAGCTGTGTCGCAGCGTGTGTGGTGAAACGTTTTTGATTCCGACTTTCTCAGCGTGGTTCTTGATCATGGACCACGCAAGCTGGCGCGTGAATGGTCGCCCGCGATGTAGAAAGACATGCGGCGACGATTGTTTGCCGTAGCCGGCCTTTACGGCAGTGTATTGTTGCAGCCAGTGAATGGCGCTCTTGCCGAGCGGTACGCGCCGCTCTTTGTTGCCCTTGCCATGACACTTAACCAAACCGGCCAGCAGATCGACATCTGCGTGCTTCAAATTCACGAGCTCAGAAACGCGCAGGCCGGTGGCGTACATAATCTCCAGCACCGCACGATCGCGTATGCCTTCTTCAGTTGAAATATCAGGCGCCGCGAGCAGGCGATTGATTTCATCTTCCGTGAGGAATTTTGGGAGATAAGCGAAGCGCTGTGGCGTATCGAGATCTTCCGCCGGGTGCGACTTGATGTGACCATCGAGCATCAGGAACTTGAAAAACCCGCGCGTCGCGCTGACTGCACGAGCGATCGATGCCGGCGCGAGACCTTCACGTGAGAGACTCGCGATCCACTTTCGCAGATCGCCACGCGTTAGATCGGAAACTTGTTTGCCGTTCTTATTGGCCCAGGTTTGGAGTCGATCGAGATCGCGTCGATAGCTGTCGATAGAATGACGCGCGAGACCCTTTTCGACTTGCAGGTAGGTTAAAAATTCTTTGATGAAGTCTCTATCCACAGATCACGCAGATTACACTAAATCTGTGCAATCTGTGGATTATTCGTAGCGGAGAGCCTCGATCGGATCGAGCTTCGAGGCTTTCTTCGCGGGCCAGACGCCGAATATCAAACCAACACCGACCGACACTGTCAGCCCTGTAACTACCGCCCAGGTGGGAATCGACGCCGGCATGCTCGGGATCAGGAACATCAGTATTTGACTGATTCCGAAGGCCAGGACCACACCGAGCACGCCGCCAAGAAACGTCAGCATCATCGCCTCAAACAGAAACTGCCGCACGATGTCGCGCCGGCGCGCGCCTATGGCCTTGCGCACACCAATCTCTCGCGTTCGCTCCGTCACGCTCACGAGCATGATGTTCATCACGCCGATGCCGCCAACCAGCAATCCCAAACTCGATATCGCAATCGCGATCAAGCCGACCATCGCGGTGATGCTGTCAAACTGCTCGATAAACTTATCAGCCGTCTTGATGTCGAAATTGTTCGGCTGATCAAACTTCACCTGACGGCGGCGTCGCAGGATCTCTTCCGACTGCGCGAGTGCTTCCTGCACTCTTCCCGTGCGGCCGCGAATCACCATCAGCATGTAACCTTTTGCTGGCGCGATCTTCTGCGCCGTGCGAAAAGGGATATACACGGCATTGTCTTCTTCGTTTTCACCAAAGAACCCTGCCTTGCGCTTTTCAAGTACGCCGACAACCTGGAAGTTATAACCACCCATGCGCACCTGCGCGCCCGCGATCTGGTTGTAACCCGGGAAAAGTGCTTCCGCAGCATTCACGCCAATCACCATCACGTTCGCACGTTGCGAGTCGTCGGATTCGGTGATGAAGCGGCCTTCCTTGAGCGAGATATTCGTGATGTCGGCATAGTTTGGTGAGACACCCGACGTGTTTCCCCAGCGATAATTGCGTCCCTGGTAAGTAACGTTGTCGTCGAATGGACCACCACCGTAACCGACATTAGGAGCGATGTGAGCGACGTCTTCAACAGCATTTGCCTGGGCTTTGATCGCTTCGGCATCAGCGACTGTTAACGGCTTTCTGAGTCGTTCGGATCGATCTTCACTCGTGCGTGGTCCAGTAGAAAGATGGAACGCGTAGATATTGTTCGTTCCATACTCCTCGATCATCGCGACGATGTTTTGACGCAGACCAGTCAAAAGGGACGCGATCGAGATCGCGGTCATGACGCCGATAACGATTCCGAGCACCGTCAGGAAGCTGCGGAACTTGTGACCGCGCACACTGTCGATTGCCATCTTCAGCGTCTCGCGCAAAATACCTTTTGGAACTCGCAGCTTCATTATTTATTGAACAAGTCAGGAAGAGCTCCCGCTCTTCAACAGTTTACGCCTTTGTCAAAGCCAGAATGGGATCGAGCCGCGCGGCCTTGAACGCCGGATAGATGCCCGCAATCATGCCGACGATGGTCGACACGCCCAACGCCAAAATGATGTAACCAATCGTTATCGTCATCGTAATTGAAGCAAGTGTAGTGATCAGAGTGGTGATTCCCCAGGCAATCAACAACCCGATGATGCCGCCAAGCGCACAAAGAATTCCCGATTCAATCAGGAACTGCATCAGGATCTGTCGCTTTGTCGCGCCTACGGCTTTCCTCAATCCCACTTCAAACGTTCGCTCAGTCACGCTGACGAGCATGATGTTCATCACGACAATGCCACCCACGATGAGGGTAATAAGGGTGATGGGAATAACAACCTTCGCAATCGCGCCCGTGAACTCGTCGATCTGGTTGTTCAATTCCTCAACGTTCACGAGACCGAAATCGTCTTCTTCGTTGCCGTTGAGACGATGCTTGATTCGCATGGCCACGCGCGCGTCCTCAATCGCCGCATGGAAAGTCTCGCGATTGCGACTCTTGCCGTGAATCTGGAGACCGTTGCGCCCGAAGATCTGAAGGTGCGTGCTGACGGGAATGTAGATGTGACGATCCATCGAGCCACCAAAGAACGCGCCTCGCTTCTCTTCAACACCCACGACGCGCATCGGTAGCCCGCGAACTTTCAGCGTCTTTCCAATCGGATCCTGGTTTGGGAAAAACTTCTCCTTGATGTCAGCTCCGAGCACTACCACGAGGGCCGAGCGCTGCACTTCGTCCTCCGATATAAAGCGCCCGAGCTCGATCGTTTTATCTTCGATATCGACCATGTTGGCAGAGTGTCCGAAGACCTGCGCGCCCGGAAACTCGATCCCCTCCTGCCTCAGATCCGTTCCGGAGCCGACACCCGCTCCGACTTCAGAACACGAAGGACAATGGTCGCGGACCCACTCGTAGTCGTCCCAGTTCAGTCGTTTGTTGCGTCGATTTCGTCGCTCGAACTCTTCGTCGTCCATCTCGCCTGAGAAGGCCATGCGGGCGATCATGAAGTGGTTGCTCCCCAGGATTTTGCTGATTCTGTCGACGACGTACGTGTTCAGGCCGCTGATGGAGGCTCCGACGGTCACCACCGAGGCGACGCCGATGATGATCCCGATCAGCGTCAGAAACGCGCGCAGTTTGTGGGCAAAGATCGACTGGAGTGCAATCTTCAGCGCGTCGGAGTAAAAGGAAAGAATCGCTTTCATAACACGGGTCGGGGGCGTATACGCCCCCAAAACAATCGAAGTTCAGTTGAATCCCGCGTCCGGGATCTCAGAACTATGACGTTAGACACCGTGTCTTTATTAACAGCTCACGAAAGATCCACGGCTGGCTGAGGTGTGGATTTGACGCCAAACCTCTCCGCCCAGCGCACCCGTCCGGTGATTTGCATGACCACGAAGAGCGTCAATATCGAGCCGATCGTGATGGCCAGCCCCGTGAATCCCTTGAGGAAAAACGCGTAGGAAAACAGAACGAGATAGACAATCTGCGCGAGGGCGGCCTCGCGACTCGCGAACCCGATCCCGACGACGAGACGCAGGTAACTCACCACGAGGAAAACAGACACGAGCGCCGAGATTGCGAAAGCTGCGTGAATCGAAATGTGATCGACGAGGTAGGCCAGCAGCAGGTGAAACGCGAAGAAGGCGGCCGCGAGAAAAAAGTAGTTCATCGGGTGAAGATCGATGCCGCGCATCGTCGTAATGATCAGCATGAGAAAGAAAAAGAAGAAGAGTGATACTGGGGCAAAAAAGCTGATTCGTCCCGCGAGCGGCCCCGGCTGCAACTTCTCCGGCATCACCATCGCGATCTGGTATCCCGACACCAAGCTCTTATAAGACCAGTTGAGATCCCAGCCATTGCTGGTTTCCGTCTTCTCGGAAGGCGAGAGCGTGTTCTCAGGAAAATCGATGTCTTTGAAGTTTGTTTTCATGCGCAGGGTGAAATCGCGCACCTGCGCCACGTCGGCACTCCCAAAACTGTAACGCCACTGGTTCAGACCCTGTGAGCCGTAGCTAACGGCAAGCTGGGCGGTTTTGCCGGGGGCGACTTTGAAGGTCGCGATAGCGGCATTCTTTTGATTCGTTAGTGGCACATTGTTGCCGTCAACGGTGAATATCAGATTGTCGTAGATCGCCTGAGACGTCGGAAATTGTAGTTTGAAGTCGACGGGTTGTTCTTTGTCACTCGTGTTTCGAAAGCCGTAGACACCTGAAAAATTGACTTTGTAAGTGCTGTACCAGAGCAGGCCTTTCTGGCGGTGCTGAAGATCGAGATCGACGTCGATCTTGCTGCTCTCGAGTGGCAGCTCGTTTATGTAATCTTCGGTGATGGTTCTGACGACCGAGACACCGTTTTCCAGGGCAACTTGTTGCTTTGTGGTTGATGTTTTGTAGGAAGCGGTGGGTGGTCCCTGGTTCTGCTCTGTGCCCCAGGTCGATTCGACGCGGTCTGACGAAATCGCGCCGGAATCGTAGGTGCGAGCGAAGAGGGTGGTGCCGAGGATGGCCCAGGCTATAGACGTGCAGATGAAGATGAACACGATGGCGATGATTCTTTTGGTCATAGTTTGGGGATTTTCCGACGGAGTGGGCCGGCGGGCAATGTGGTGAGCCACAAAACTAACCACGGATAATACGGATCGATCTGTGTTATCCGTGGTTAAGTGCTTCGTTGACGAGCGCGGCTTGTTCTTTTTGGTGGATGCTGTAGGAGCCGGTGGCGGGGCTCGCGGAGGCTGAGCGGCCCACGTACCTGGGCCGTTCGCAGCCAGTTAACAAGTTCTCGAGTCGCTCGTGGATGAACGTCCAGCCACCCATGTTTTGCGGTTCTTCCTGCGCCCAAACGAGCTCTTTCGCATTTGGATACTTCGCCAGCGTGTCGCGCAATCCCTGTAACGGGAACGGGTAGAACTGCTCCAGTCTTACGACAGCGACGCTCCGGTCCTCGCTCTTCTTCCGCGCGTCGATGAGGTCGTAGTAAACCTTGCCGCTGCACAGCACGATTCGCTTCACCGCGTCGCGATCTGCGATCTCGGCATCGTCGATCAACGGCTGAAAACCGCCGCTCGCCAGGTCCTCAATACTCGACGACGCGGCCGGCAAACGAAGCAGGCTCTTCGGCGTCATCACGACGAGCGGGCGTTCCATTCCGGGCCTGACTTGCCGTCGCAACAAGTGGAAATACTGCGCCGGCGTGGTCGGATAACAAACCTGTAGGTTGTTCTCCGCGCACAGTTGCAGGTATCGCTCGAGTCGCGCGCTGGAGTGTTCCGGCCCCTGTCCTTCGTAACCGTGCGGCAGGAGCATCCCAACTCTTGAAGTCTGCTTCCACTTGTCTTCCGAAGCAGCGATGTACTGATCTATTATCGTTTGCGCGCCGTTTCCGAAATCGCCAAACTGCGCTTCCCACAAAACGAGCGCGTCCTTATCGACCACTGAATAACCATACTCGAAGCCCAGCACGCCTTCTTCCGACAGCGAGCTGTCAAACACGTCAAAGCGCGCCGCGGGATTCGACTCAGATCGTAGCTCCGACAATGGCGCCCACGATTGTCCGGTTTGCGTGTCGAAAAGCACAGCATGACGTTGGCTGAACGTGCCGCGACCCGAATCCTGACCACTCAAACGTACGCGCGTGCCTTCAAGCACTAGCGATCCGAACGCCACTGCCTCTGCGAAGGCCCAGTCTACGGCCAGACTACCGTCGCCCATCTTCGCGCGTCGCGCGAGCTGGCCCACCATCTTGGGATTCACATGAAATCCTTCGGGCACGACGGCGATCTTGTGTGCGATGCTCCGGATCGTCTCTGCTGCGACGCCCGTGGGAACCACTTCCGAACCGTCTATCTCTTCCACGCGTGGCTGCGACTGCGGCGGCTCTTCAGTTACCTTGCGCTTCGCATTCGCGAGTGCTTCTTCGTAACGACGCACGCGCTCCGCGATCAGGTTGTTGACTTCTTCTTCAGTAACGACGCCTTCCTTGATTAAACGCCTCGCGTAGACGGCGCGCACGCCCGGATGCGCTTTGACGCGCGCGTACATCAGCGGCTGTGTGTAGCTCGGCTCGTCAGTCTCGTTATGACCGAGCCTGCGGAAACCGATGATATCGAGCACGACGTCTTTGTTGAATTCCTGGCGATAATCGAGCGCGATCTGCAATACGCGATATGCCGCTTCCGGATCGTCGCCATTGATATGGAAGATCGGCAACTGCGTCATGCGCGCAACGTCGGTTGAATAGATCGTCGAGCGGCCGGCTTCCGGCGAAGTCGTAAATCCGATCTGGTTGTTAATGATGATGTGAATCGTGCCGCCAGTGCGATAGCCTTTTAGTCCGGCAAGATTCAACGTCTCCATCACAATGCCCTGGCCTGCGAAAGCCGCGTCGCCGTGCAGCAGGACGGGAAGCGCGAGATCGATGACCTGTTCGCGCGTTGCGCCGCGTTGGCCCAGCATCTTGTCCTGCGTCGCGCGTACCATTCCTTCGACTACCGGATCAACAGCTTCGAGGTGACTCGGATTGGGCGAGAGCGACAGCCCCACTTTGCGACCGTCAGCAAGAACACGTTCACCCGTCGCACCCTGGTGATACTTCACATCTCCTTCATCAGCGGGAAAATCCGGATGGACCGAGCCTTCGAACGCCGCGAAAATCCTTTCGCACAAATTTCCGATCACGTTCGCGAGTACGTTCAAGCGGCCGCGATGGGCCATACCGAACGTGATGTGTTCGACGCCGCGCGCCGCCGCGCCGTCGATCAATCGATCGAGAAGCGGAATAATCGTTTCGCAGCCTTCCAGTGAAAAGCGTTTTTGTCCGAGATATTTCGTGTGCAGAAAGCGTTCGAACTGTTCCGCGGAGATCAACTTCCAGAGCAGACGTTTCTTTACGTCAACCGGAAGTGGTTCGGGTTGCACAAACTCGCGCCTGATCTGTTCGCGAATCCACTGTTTTTCTTCTTTACTTTGGATGTGGCGGTATTCGATGCCGACCTTGCCGCAGTACGCACGCTGGAGAATGTCGAGGATCTCGCGCAACGTAGCGCTCTCGCGGTTAGCAAGTCCATCCGTAATGAAGACTCGATCGAGGTCCCAGATCGTCAGGCCATAGTTCTGGATATCCAGCTCCGGGTGATAAAGGACCGGAAGGGCATGTAGCGGATCTGTGTCTGCGATCAAATGGCCGCGCACGCGATACGCGTTGATCAGCTCGATCA
>DATHTI010000219.1:0-2543 GCA_035463335.1 Pyrinomonadaceae bacterium
CTCGTTGGTGTTTGCTGAGTTCGTGTTGCGATTCTCTGCTGGCTCGTCGGGTGTTACTTTCTCGGACGACTCACCCGCTTTGGCTTCGCGGCTGATATCCATTGCCACGGTTTGACCCGTCTTTACGACCTCGCCGGCACGCGGCAGTTGAAACATAACCGTATTGGCTTGTGCTTCGTTGCTGGGCCGGGTGGCGCGCACGCGAAACTTCAAATCGGCGTCAGCCAGGATTTGTTCTGCTTCAAACCTGTTCTTGCCGACGATGTCCGGGACTTTCACTTCCGGGCTACGCAGAGAAAGATAGACCGTAGTCGCCACTCCGAAGAGAAAAACGATTGCAATCGCAATGACGATTGCGATGCTACGGAAGACGGACAGAATTCTGGTAAAAACACTCACCAAGTTGCGAAGTCTAACACCCGCCCTGATCAGGGGCAAGACGCTGATGATGCCGGGGATTGTTGGAGAGGATTTACAAGATTTTCAAGATGAACAAGACTTCTCCTGTTAATCCTGAAAATCCTGTAAATCCTGTCTACTTCTCAAGTATGGACATAAAGAACCCATCACTTCCCTCACGCTGCGGCCAGGTCCTCGATGTTTTAATCACCTTCAAATCAACCGTCTCAATCACTTCCTCATTCTCCTCGCGCTCAACCGAACAGGTCGAGTAAACCAGACGGCCACCGGGCTTCAACACCTCGACTGCTCTGCTCACAATCCGCTTCTGCTGCGAGGCGAAACTCGCAAAATCTGCGGGCGCGAGTCGCCATCTGATTTCCGGATTGGCACGCAGGGTTCCCGTCCCGGAACACGGCGCATCAACCAGCACGCGGTCAAAACTCTCACGCGGAAACGGCAATTGCTCAGTGGCATCCAGGATGACGGGCGTGATGCTCTTCAGCTCATGCAATCGCATCGTGGAAACAACTGTCGCCATTCGCGTCGCCGAACGATCAGCGGCGACTATAAACGCATCATCACCAGCGCGGTCCGCCATCAACGTCGTCTTGCCACCGGGCGCGGCACACAGATCGAGCACGCGCTCGCCAGGTTTGACTTCCATCATGCCGGCCACGAGTTGCGAGGCTTCGTCCTGTAAATAAATCTCACCAGCAGCGCTCATCTCGCGCAGTAAGGATAGGGCTCCAGTAACACGCCACGCACCATTCACGATGTCTGACGATTCGAGTGCCGCACCCGCCGCACTCAGTCTCGACAAAATCTCACACTGACTTGCTCGATTAGCGACGACTCTAAACGACGTCGGCGGCACGATATTGTTCGCACGCGCAAATGCTTCGGCCTCTTCAACACCAAACGAATTCACCCATCGTTCAATCAACCAGGCCGGATGCGATGTCCGCACCGCGATCTTCTCAAGTGAATCTACGACATCAGCAACCGGATCGTATTCAGACTCACGAACTACCCGCCGCAATACCGCGTTAACAAACGCTGTCGCGGAGCTCAGTCGCGCCGCACGCACCAGACTCACCGATTCATTAACAGCCGCCGAAGCGGGTACGCGCGTGAGAAATCGCAATTGATAAAGACCGAGCCGCAGCGCGATACGGACCGCCGCATCCAAACTCTCAACTCGTCGCCTGGAAAAGTGTTCGGCTATACGATCGAGAAACAACTGCCAGCGCAGCACACCGAGCACAAGCTCGTGACACAGGGCTCGATCCGCGGGTTGTAAATGTGGTTCTTCTGCTGCAAGCAGAATTGAAGAGTAGGCGCCTGTTTCAACCTGTTGGAGGATTCTTGACGCGGCCAGGCGCGCGGGTGAGATCTCTTTCGACTTAGCCAAAGCGATCGCCAACTTTCAGACGCATACCGTTGATGAAATCGCGCGCCGCCATTTTTTTTCGCGCTTCCGGCTGGACCTCGAGCACGCGCAAGGCCGTTTTCTGCCCGCACTGCACGACGAGCTCGTCCTTTTGGGCCACGATCACCTCGCCATTTGCAATGCCTGAAGTTACCGACATCGACGGTTGCGCTTCCCAAAGAATAAGGCTCTTTGAATTGAAGCTCGTATACGCGTTGGGCCACGGCTGAAAACCTCTGATGCGCCGGTCAATGTCGAAGGCGCTGTGCGACCAGTCGATCAAACCGTCTTCTTTTTTGAGAACGGGCGCGAACGTGGCATCACGGTCATGCTGCGGGCGCGGCGTGAGATTGTCGAGGCGCGCGAGAGTCTCACCGAGTAGCTCCGCGCCAATATCCGCGAGCCGTTGCATCAACTCAGGCGCAGTCTCTCGCTCGCCGATTTTGGTTTTACTTTGAAGCAGGATCGGCCCGGTGTCGAGCGTTGGCTCGATGAACATCGTGGTCACGCCGGTTTCGGTTTCGCCGTTGACGATGGCCCAATTCGCGGGCGCGGCGCCGCGATACAAGGGCAGCAGTGAGACGTGTACATTGCTGCATCCGCGTCGCGGCGCACGTAGGAATTCATCAGGGAGGATCTTGCCGTACGCCACCACTATCGCTACATCAGCATTGTGCGAGGCGAAAAGTTGTTTCGCCTCGTCGTTCTTGAT
>DATHTI010000220.1:0-14496 GCA_035463335.1 Pyrinomonadaceae bacterium
GTACAGCCGAGAGCTTGAGACATTAAAAGGAGAGCAAGCTCTGCGAAGAGAGTATGAGGTTTTTCGGGATCAAGCTGCCCTTCAACATTTACAGCGTCAGATTGAGGAACTTTATAGCCCTCTTGTTGGGCTTATCCAGTATGGAGATGTTGTAAACCAAGTAGAATCTGCAAAGATTCCTCCAGCAGACCGTAGTGAGAAGACTCCCAAGATACGTCGTTATTTCGTGGAGAAGTATTACTTACCGCTTAATGCACAAGTATCAGATTTGATAAGGACAAAAATCTATTTGCTGGATTCAGATGCTATACCAGAAAGCTTTCAGCAGTTCCTGTTGCACGCCGCACAGTTTGAATGCCTATACAATATGTGGAAGGATATAGATGAGGACTCGGCAAACATCCCTGGCATTGAATATCCGAAAACGTTTAAGCAAGAAGTTCGAAGTTCTCTAGATCAACTAAGGCAAACCTATAATGAATATACTAAGCGACTAAACAAGGCCATCTAAACTGACGCCCGATCAGCGTGGCTTTCAGAAACCTAACCACAAAAAAGTTGAGAAGCCGCATTTCCCAAGACAAAGTTAGCCACAAAAAGGCACAAAAGCACAAAAAGAGGAAATAAGAAGTATGTGTGCCTTTTTGTGGTCTAAGTGTTATCTTGCGCGCATGATCAAAAGAATCAATACCCCAAACGCGCCGCAGCCTGCGGGGCATTACTCGCAGGCAACTGTTTACAACGGTCTCGTTTTTGTAGCGGGCCAACTTTCAATCGATCCGTCCGGGGAGAAGAAGCTTGGCTCGATCGAGGAGCAGACCGAGCAGGCGCTCAAGAACGTCCACGCCATTCTGCAAGCGGCCGGCAGCGACTGGGACCGCGTGCTCAAGATTAACGTCTCCATCGCTGATATCAACCTGTGGGAGGCATTCAACAAAGTGTATTCGACAATTCTTGGGGACAATCGCCCCGCACGCGCCGTGATTCCGTGCGGCCCGCTTCATTACGGCTTCCTGATTGAGATAGAAGCCATCGCTGCCACGGATTTGTGATAACAATCCACTTGCTAACCTCCCGGGTTTTCATTAATTTAGGCGGACATGAGTACCCCCAGAAACGGCGCGAAGAAGAGTCCATCCAATTCACCAATTACACCCGAGCCACCCGCTGATGGCGGCCGCATGATCGTGTTGACCGCCCCTCTTACGGAAGCAATCGATCACGCAGGCTACTTCATTCAAATGGCGCTGGCGTCGCTGCCAATCTGGATGGAGGGTGTGATTAACCGGAAATATCCGAAGTGGCGCGAAGTCGAGCACAATCCTGACGGCTCGGCGCGCTACATGCCCGCGGGTGTCCGGTTAGTCGAGAAGTCGCTGCTGCGCGAGTATCGCAGCGACGACGTAGTGGCGTGTTTTCCTGACGACTTGCACAAATTCATTGGACCACGAACGCGTGTCGTCGCCGTCTCGACGCACAATCCACTCGGCGTCACTTTTGCGGCAGGTGTTTACACATCGATCTTCGGCTCGTCGAAGATGCCGATCAACTCTCACTACGCGCGAAAGCTGTTTGCCGCGATCAAAGCCAGTCCATATCGCGATAACTTCAAAGTGATCGTCGGTGGTTCCGGTGGCTGGCAGATCATCCAGACAAATTTGTACGAAGAATTGAGTGTTGATTGCGTCGTCGAAGGACGCAGTGAGTCAGCCGACACGCTCGAGCTGTTCCGGAAAGCGATTCAGGGTGAAGGACTGCCACGCGTGGTAGAAGTCAAACACCCGATGGACCGCGAAGCGATCCTTTTCCCGGACACACGCACGACGTTCGGTGTTGTCGAGATGACTACAGGCTGCGGGCGACGCTGTAAGTTTTGTGTGCCGGATCTGAATCCACAGATCGATCTTCCCAAAGACAAGATCATGGATGCGGTGCGCGCGAATGTGAGACACGGCAACAAGCAGATCTCGCTCGCGACCGAAGACATGTTCATCTGGGGACAGGTACATACTGACACGCCGTTTTACTTTCCCAATCGCGAAGCGCTCGTAGATCTTTACTCTGATATCGTGAACACGCCGGGCGTAGAGCAACACGTGCTGAGTCACTGCACGATCGCTCCGGCCGTCGTCGATCCTTTGCTGATCAGGCAACTGTCAGACATCCTGCTGCCGAAGAGCCCGATTCATTTTCCGGTCCTGAGCAGTCATCCGGAGAAAAAAGCCCTCGCGCCACTGATCGGACTCGAGACCGGATCGGTACGCATGGCAAAGCAGATCATGTCGAGCAAAGGCGTGCCGTTTTCGATTGAAGACTGGCCCAGCGTCGTGATCGAAGGTCTGCGCGTGCTGAACGAGAACAACTGGTTTCCGGCAATGACCTTGATCGTCGGCAATCCCGGCGAGACTGACGAAGACGTGATGGAGACGATCGATCTCGTTTACGAAATAGAGCGTCGCGGTCTGTTTGCCTTTCTGATCCCGTCCATCTTCACACCGCTGCATGACACGCGCATGGAAAAAATGGAGGGCGTGACGCAAACGAAACAGCTCACGCCGCTACAGTGGCAGTTGATGATGAAGTGCTGGAAGATGAACTTGCGGCCGGGTCAATACAGTTGGTGGGGACCGATGGCGTGGCGCGTGGGCGCGATCGGCATGTGGCTTTATAAACTGCGGCGCCTGAATGGTCCAAACTTCACGTGGCCCTTGTGGATGTTCTCCGGCGCAATCTCCGAGAAGAACCTGCAACGCATGGGCAAGATCTATCGCGGCAAGCCTTTGAAAGTGAAGACCCGCGCCGAGCTGATCGCCTCGCTTAAGCCAAAAGACTGGCAGTACCTGCGCGCGGACAACGGCGACATCCCAGCCATAAAAAGCACAAACAATCTCGCAGCGGCCGCAGCAATTTAATTTGTGCTTTTCGTGCCTTTTTGTGGCTAAAACTTATGAAGGACCTCAAACGACTTCTCGATCAGAATCGCGCCTGGGCTGAGAACATCACAGCGAGTGACCCCGACTTTTTTCAGACCTTAGCCAAACAACAATCACCACGCTTCCTCTGGATCGGCTGCGCCGACAGCCGGGTGCCTGCGACACAGCTTGCAGGCATGCTGCCCGGTGAGATGTTTGTACATCGCAACGTCGCTAATGTCGTGGTCCATACGGACTTCAACTGCCTGTCAGTAATCCAGTATGCAGTCGACGTGCTGAAGGTGGAGCACATCATCGTCTGCGGTCATCATGGCTGTGGCGGCGTGAAGGCAGCGATGGACAACCTCCAGTTCGGCCTGATCGACAACTGGCTGCGCCACGTGCAGGACGTGATTCACGAACACGAAGAGATCCTCGCGAAAGTCGAAGACGAGGATGAACGTTTTGATCGTCTCTGTGAGCTGAACGTGATCGAGCAAGTGCGGAACGTCGGTCGCACCACGATCGTCCAGAGCGCATGGCAACGAGGCCAGGAGCTCGGCGTACACGGCTTGATCTACGACCTTCAGGATGGACTGCTGCGCGATCTCGGCGTTTCGATCGACAATGCTAAAGACGTGACCGCGAATAAACCCTGATCATGGACGGATCAAGGCGTGGATTTCTGCAAGGGGCCTGCGCGGGGCTTGGCGTCACGTTACTCGACCGCACCGCCTTCCCGGACGATCTCGAACACACTTTCAAGGACATTCGCAAGAACATCCTCAACATGATCAACGAGGAGCGCGACGTTGAGAAAGTTCAGCCCGTGGAGCTGGATGACCTCGCGACTGAGGTCGCAACGAAGCACGCTGTCGACATGGCGACGAATGAGTTTATCAGTCACTGGGGCACTGACGGTCTCAAACCCTATCACCGTTATGGCCTCGCCGGCGGCACACATGCGAATGAAGAAAATGTTTCAGCTATAGATGGAACGTGGTCCATGAAGGCCAAGGACCTGATACAGGACACTGCTTACCTCCACGTGCGGCTCTATCAGGAAAAGCCTCCATACGATGGACATCGCCGCACCATTCTGCGGCCACAACATACCCACGTCGGAATCGGCCTGGCCGTGGAAAAGTTGCGACTGCGAATGGTCGAGCTGTTTGTCGGGAAGTATGTCGAGGTCCAACCAATTACCCGCGAAGCAAAACCTGGCGCGAAACTCTCCTTCAGCGGGAAGCTAATGCGCAAGGATTATTCGTTGCACCTCGTCGAAGTCTACTACGAGCCTTTGCCAACACGGCCGGACTTGAATTGGCTGCGATCATCGGGATCGTACGCTTTGCCGGTGGACTCGCAAGTGCTGCGACCCGTAGTTCCGCCGCCACAGGTCTACCGGGACGGCATAGCGGGAGTAGTTGAAATTTCAAAGGATGGAAGTTTTAAAACGCCGCTCAAGCTATACAAAAAAGAGCCGGGAATCTACACGATTGTTGCGTGGATCAAGCGCTCTAAAACAGACCGCCCATTTCCCGCAACGGCGGTGTATGTAAAGGCTCAATAATCATGCTCTTTGTCGCGCTGCCTCAAACAACAAAATACCTGCCGCGACAGAAACGTTGAGACTTTCCGCCATGCCTTTCATCGGGATCTTCACTTTCTGATCTGCTCTCATCAGTTCTTCAGCCGTAAACCCGGTCGACTCTGGTCCAAGAAGCAGGGCGTTTGCCCTGGTCCAATCCAGGTCCGTGTAATCCGTGGTTGCTTCGGCGTCCGCACAGGCAGTAACGATCCCACGCTGGCGGCACCAGTCAACAACTTCCTCAAACGATGGTCCACTCCAAATCGGAAGCCTGAACGCCGATCCCATCGCTCCACGCAGAGACTTCGGAGAGAACGGATCGCTTGTATTTCTCGTCGTGATAACGCCAGTCGCACCTGCTGCTTCGGCAGTTCGCAGAATCGCGCCGACATTAACGGGGTTGTTGATCTGGTGCAGCACGACGAGTAGTGGATTCGCGGCGAGGCTTTCAGCTAAACGCTGTTCCGAGGAATCAGGCCGGACTGCGAGCACGACGATCCCCTGCGGCGTCTTCGTGTACGAGATCGACTCGAGCAGTTTTTCACTCACTGAAGCCGTGCGTTTCGAAACGCGCGACAGCTCAGCGATTGCCGCGGCCACACGATCTTTCCGCAACAACTCTTCCGAAACGATCACGGCCTCGATCTCTAAATTCGAGCGTTGCGCCTCCTCACACAAACGCAGTCCTTCGATAAAGATCAGCTCCTCGATCTTTCCATCGCGAACCGCACGCGCCTGGCGGAGAAGGGAATTGTCGCGACTCGTTATATGCATCAAAGCACCACTTCCGCCCAAATGGGCCAATGGTCCGACACGTTCAACGGCCGGGCCACGCCCCAACGCTCAATCTTAACTCCACGCACGAAGATCCAATCGGCATGCATCTTCAAAACAGTCGTGCGCCACGTGGCCGTTCCGGTCGGAAAAGGCGTCGTATAACCACGCGCCTCGAGAAACTCACGCGTCTCGATGCACTTCTGATTAGACAACGTGTTGAAATCACCAAGAATGATCGTTGGCATCGTCGCCGCCTGGGCGTGCGCAGCAATCACCTCGAGCTGGGCGAGCTGGCCATCAACCGCCGCGTGCGGATCGACGTGCGCATTTAAAATCCGAACGTCCTGCGATCCAACAGAGATCGTCGCAGCGATTGCGAGTCGTGGTCGCCATTGACATTCCTGCCACGGCAGATCGAGCCGCGTCACATCAGTCAAAGGAAAACGACTCAACAAAGCCACGCCAGTGTCGCCACTATCATGCAGATCGATCGGCTCTTCAAAATCGAGCCACCATTGACGCTTGACCGGCTTAACGCCACGCGGAATTCCGGCGGCTTCGTGGGCCCAGTGCATTCCAAGCTCTGCGGCGAGCTCTTCAGCAACGTGATGACCGCCCGTGCGTACGGTACGCATGTCAGCTTCCTGCAAAGCGAGCACGTCGACGGGCGGCAACAATTTTCCTTCCGTGAAGGCGCGTGCGGCGGCGGAGATCTGGCGCGCGACGTGTTCCGGTCGTCCCGTCAAACTCATCAATCCCATTTTGCGACGGAGCCCGCCGGAGATCAGGTAAGGGCCGCGCGCGTAACGGATGTTGTATGATGCGATGACGAGCTTGTCCATGTTATGGATATATCATGAGTCAGATAGTTATATCAGTTGTTGACGACATGTTCTTTGCGTCGAAGATTCGCGCGGTCGCGGAAGCCGTTGGTAAGGAGATAAGTTTTCCGCGAAGCCAGGAGGCTGTAGTTTCGAAGGCACGCGAGACGAAGCCGGGGTTAATAGTTGTGGACTTGCACAATCAACGGATCGATCCGGTGGCGCTTGCCCGGGAGCTGAAGGCTGATGACGAGCTGCGGCAGATCAAATTGCTCGGGTTCTTTTCGCACGTTCAAACTGAGCTACAGCAAAATGCGCTCGCCGCCGGATTTGATCGGGTTATACCAAGATCAATCTTCGCTCGTGATTTGCCGCAGTTGTTAACCACAGATTACACGGATACGGGAGCGATTACTTCGTGAATTGATCGCACCTCATCGACCATCTCCTGATATTGATCAAGCGTCAGGGCCTGGGCGCCGTCTGAGAGCGCGTGCTCGGGTTGATCGTGTACCTCGACAATAATTCCGTCCGCGCCAACAGCCACGCCCGCGCGTGCCAGCGGTGTCACCATAAAATTTTTACCCGTGCCGTGTGATGGATCGACGAGCACTGGAAGATGTGAAATGCGTCGCACTGCCGGAATCGCCGCGAGGTCGAGAGTGTTTCGCGTGTGCTGCGCAAACGTGCGAATGCCGCGCTCGCAAAGGACGATCTGGTAGTTACCCTCGGCCATGATGTACTCCGCCGCGAGCAGCCATTCGTCGAGCGTCGCCGAGAGCCCGCGCTTCAGCAACACAGGTATACGCGCTTTGCCCGCTCGTCGGAGTAGCGAGAAATTCTGCATGTTGCGCGCGCCGATCTGGATCATGTCGCCGTAACGTTCCACGAGATCCACGCCCGCTTCATCGAGCGCTTCAGTAACAATCTTCAGGCCGTAAGCTTCGCGGATGTCTGCGAGTATTCGTAAACCTTCTTCGCCGAGACCCTGGAAAGCATAAGGCGAAGTGCGCGGCTTGTAAGCGCCGCCGCGGAAGAAACGCGCACCACTTCGTCTGACTGCTTCGGCGATCGCGAACGCCTGGGTGCGACTTTCAATCGCACATGGACCAGCGATGATTGCGAGCTCGTCGCCGCCGATCGTTGCGTCACCTACGCGCACGATCGTTTTTTCGGGTCGCAAGTCAAGCGTGATGAGTTTGTAAGGCTTGCTGACGCGGATGGCTTCGGCGACGCCCGCGAGGTTCTCGAAATGAGAGGGATCGACCGCGCCCTGGTTGCCGGTGATGCCGATGGCAGTACGAGTGGCGCCGGGCATCGGATGGCCCTTGAAACCGAGTTGCTCGATGACGCGCAGGACACTCTCGATTTGACTGTCAGTGGCGTCAGACTTCATTACGATTAACATGATTTTGAGTCTCCCTACATCTGCTCGGGCACATTGATTCCGAGTATATTCAACGCACTCGTCAACTGTCTGCGAATCAACTTCGTCACCGCGATTAGCACACCTCGTCGCACTTCATCCTGCTCAGTAATGATCCGGTGATCGTGATAGAAACGGCTAAACTGCCGGGCAAGCGAGAAAGTGTACTTGGCAAGGTTAGCAGGCTCCGCGGAATTTCGACACTGCCCAATGACCTCATCAAGCTGTTGCGACAACATCACCAAAGACCAGATCTCCGTGCCGCCTTCACCCGACAACACCTCCGCAACGGCGGCCTGCAAGGCGCTGTCTTCAACGATCTGATCTATTAACGCACCGGCGGCGGCTACAGTTTCCTCCGGCAGCTTGCGGAAGATCGAGTTCGTGCGCACCGCCGCGTACTGGCAGTATGGCCCGGTTTCTCCTTCGAATGACAGGGCTTCCTTGAAGTCGAAAGCGATCACTGTGTTGCGCGTGAATTTCAACAGGAAATACCGCAGCGCCGCGACTGCGACTTCATGCGCCGTCGCCTTCTTTTCTGTTTCTGAAAGCTCTGGATTTCTCTTTTCAACCTCAATGAGCGCGCCCGCTTCGAGTTGATTGATCAGATCGTCAGCCTTGACGCCCAGACCTTTGCGCCCGCTCATCTCGATGTAGGGCCGCGCGCGATCCTCTTCGCTCAGTTCGATCCCGAGCTCTTCACAAGCAGCGGGCGACAACGCCACCATCTCGTAACTGAAATGCACACTCGCGTCTTCGCCGATCTCAGGGACGACGGCAGCCACACCGCGCGCCACGATCTCCTGTGGATACGACTGTCGCGAGTCGATCACGTTGTAGACCGTGATGCCGCCGCCGAAATGCGGAGGATTTGTTCCGGGTGCTTCCGGCTCGGTTTGAGTGGACCAGAGAACGTGGCCATCGTCGTAATTTCTGAAGACGCGGTAATGAAAATCCAGACCGAGCCTCCCGAGTTTCCAGAGTTGATACGCGATGTCTTTGCCCGTGTACGTGACGGTGCCGTTGGACCGAACGATTATCTTGTCTGACTCGTGCTCGTCAGTACCGGTGTGCGACTCGAACGGCATCACCCAGCAGCCCGCGTGACGACCTTCGTTTTCGTACCGGATCACGCCCGTGTCTTTCATGAGGGCAAAGGCACGCTGCCAGAAATGCAGGTGCAGGATATCTGACTCACGCGCGAGCAGATCGTAACGAATGCCGAGACGCTCCATCGTGTCGACAATGCACTCGACGTTACGTGTGGCGACGTAATCAGCAAGCTCGGCGATCGAGTTACCAGCACCTTCTTCAAGCGCGTGCAGCACTTCGTTGCGCAGCTTCACCTTGTCGGGATTCATCTCTCCGGTGGCGTTGCCGTCGCGATAGAAGAGACCAACGCGCGTGTAGAGATCCCAGCAGTAGTAATCGAATGGGTGCTCTTTGGTGAGTGATTTGTCGAGCGCTTTGATCTGGTCGAGATCCATCTGCTCGATATGCAGGAAGCCTACGACGACGTCGGCAACCTGCACGCCCGTGTTGTCGATGTAGTTTTGCACTTCGACGCGGTCGCCGGCGGCTTGCAGGATGCGCACGAACGTATCGCCCAGCACGGCGTTGCGCACGTGACCGATGTGCGCGGCCTTGTTAGGGTTGATGCTGGTGTGCTCGACCATCTTCTTCGGTCGATCGACGTCCGGTGTAGTCGATGTTGTTGGACCAGCAAACAGGGCGAGCAGCTTCGCGCGATCGTAGAAGACGTTGATATAACCGGCGCCCGCGATCTCGACGCGCGAAACTTCCTCGATGTTTTCGAGTTGCGACTTGAGTTTTTCGGCGATAGCGCGCGGGTTTTGTTTCTCACCTGTGGCTTGTTTGATCAGCTTCGCCAGCTCGAATGAGACAGGGAAGGCGAGATCGCCGAGATCCGGACGTGGTGGAACTTCGGCCGCCAGTTGCTGCACCTCGACGCCGAAAAGCTCACGGGCCGAGGTCCCGATACGCTCTTTAAGTTTTTGTTGTAGCTCGATTAGGGTCATGCGACAAAAGCGCAGAGTATAACAAAACGGCGGTCAATTCCGCTTATCCCCACCGGAGTGCATTCTGGTTCAGTTTGAAAATACGCCCAAGGCGTTGGCTAATTTCAGCCCAGGGTTCGAAGCACAGCGAGAACCCTGGGAATCTGTAATTATCATCGTGTTTAACCCTGTAAGGGTTCGCCAACCGCCGAACCCTTTCAGGGTTCATTATTGTCTGTTTCGTGAACCCAGGGTTGTCGCGGCGCTCCAACCCGGGCTGAAATTAGCCAACGCCTTCGGCGTATTTTTCAAACTGAACCACTACCGGGGAATTAGTTGGCGTTGCCATGCGCTTAATGATGTTGCACTAACAGCGGTTTGGTGAGGTTTGCAGAAGGCCGGTTGGACCAAAAGACAATGGGCGTTACCGTCCCAACACGGTAACGCCCAAACTCATAACGCATTAGAACTGGCACTCAACGACGCGTTTTGAGTTTTCGACGGACTGCCCCGACTACCCCGATCAGGCCAGTCCCTAACAACAACATGCTTGCCGGTTCAGGAATCTCCGGCGTTTCAGACGGCACGCCTACGTCGCTGCCACCGCTGCCACCTTCGGCCGGAACATTCTGGAACCTGACAAAGATCGCATTGCAGATCTGTTCTTCCGTGAACCCTGCGAAGGCCGCGCCAGTGACGGTAAATGACGCACTCTCACCTGGCAGTAGGCCGTCGTTTACGGATCCACTGTTGAAGTTACCGGAGTTACCAGTAAGAAACGCAAAGTCGAGCACTGCACTGTTGAAGCCATGTGGAACATTGCCCACATCCGCGTCGGAAAACGTGAACGTGGATGACAGGCTCGGCGCCTGCGAGCCAGTGAAACCATTCAATCCCGAAGCACTGGCATTTCCGGTTGGCGGTAAGTCAAAACCAATGCCGGTAATGGTTGAGGTTGACCCCGGCGTGGTGATCGCCGAAGTGTTTGTAATAGTGAAGGTTAGAGTGTTGGTTTGGGAGTTAAATTCACATACAACGGTCGCCGTGGAAAACCCGCCTGAGTCAACGCCGACGATCGTTATCGTGTCTGCTTTGGCCGTTGCCGCACTCAACAAAAACAAAGCAAAGAGAGAAAATGCGATAAAACGACCTCTAATGTGGGACATGGGACACCTCTTGTTTGTACAAACAGATTTGGGCCAAAAGATATACACCTCTGACCGTTCTGGGGACAAGGCAGGTTCCTGCCAAAATGGAAGGCAGTTTCCCTGTGTTTTTAATGCCTTATGAGCACCCCGGGCAACAGAAAATCAGCTTTCACCTCAACAACAAAGTGCGGCCCAGCCCCATGAAACCGCCGGTGAGCACAATCCACAACACATCTATCCTGAAGCGGTAAAGCGCTATGAAAGCGGCTACGCTCAACACAGCCGCAAACCAGTCTGCTCCTCCACCAACGCCTTGCGGCCAGATCACCGCCACACCGAACACGAGCGCGAGGTTTAGAATCACACCGACGACCGCGGCCGTTACCCCGGTGAGCGCGCCTGTCAGGTTCTTGTTTCCGCGCAGCACCTCGATGTAGGGTGCGCCCAGGAAGATGAAAAAGAAGCCGGGCAGGAAAGTGCAGTAAGTAGCGATGAGCGCCCCTGTGATGGCGCTTCCTGCCTGGGTCATTCCCTGCGGGTTGTTCCATCCGGCCATGAAACCGATGAACTGCAAGACCATGATGAGCGGCCCCGGCGTTGTTTCAGCCAACGCCAGACCGTCAATGGCCTGTGTATGTGTGATCCAGCCGTAGCTACCGGCAACGACCTGAGTCACGTAGGCCAGCACCGCATAAGCTCCGCCAAAGGTGACGAGCGCGGCGAGGGAAAAAAATTTGTACTCCTGAATATGCAAGCTCTCCCACCCACGCCACGCAATCAAGGCGACGAGCGGCAGCGCCCAGAGCACCAGGCCCAACACCAGCGTTCGACGCGCGCGCGTTAGAGAAGGGAGCGTGTGCGGCGGAGGCGGAGCGTGGTCGTCAATGACAGGATTAACGGGCGCGCACTTCTTTTCCGCATCATCAGTCTTCTTCTGCCGCACCCCGGCAAATACCTCGGGCCAACGGTGCGCTCCGGCCAGCCCGATCAGGCCGGCCACAAGCACAATCAGAGGGAACGGCACACGAAGGAAGTAGATAGCAATGAAAGCAGCGGCGGCGATCACCAGGTGCGCGCGTCGCTTGATCGCACGTCCACCGATCTTCAAAACAGCTTCGACAACAATCGCGACCACCACGGGCTTAAAACCCGAGAGGACTCCGAGCACTACAGGCACATTGCCATGAGCCGCGTAGATGTATGAAAGCCCCAGCAGGATGAAGATGGAAGGAATAACAAAGAATGCACCCGCGACAATGCCGCCCCTGGTTTTATGCAAAAGCCAGCCGATATAGATCGCGAGCTGCTGCGCTTCGGGGCCGGGCAACAGCATGCAGTAGTTCAAGGCGTGCAGAAAACGCTCTTCCGAAATCCAGTGTCGACGTTCGACCAGCTCGCGGTGCATGATCGCGATCTGTCCGGCCGGGCCGCCGAAAGATATGAAGCCAAGCTTTACCCAGAAGCGGAACGCCTCCACGAATGGAACGCCGCGCGGTTCAACTTCGCTTCTTTCGCCCGCCCGCATTGCTGGTACGCTTTCTCTTTGCACCCTTAACACCCTTCCCGGCATTATGGCTCAACAGCGCGTACAACCCGTCGAAGATCACGTTACATTGCTGGACCAGTTTGCGGTCATCTTTGAGCAGCTCGGAAAGCCCGCGCACGGTCGCGTTGAGCCCGGCGGCTTCGAGCCGGTTGAACTTATCGTCTTTCAGATCGATGTCGTGCACGATCTGGGCGATCTGGCCCAGAGCCCCGTCATCATCGAGACCAAAGCGTTTGATTAAAGTCTCAAACGTGCAGTCCTCGCCGTGATGTGTGAACTCCGCGCCGAACATATCGAAGGGTACACCACCTTCGACCGTCTCGCCCTCCGCTACAAAGTAGAAGCGGGGACGGCTGTCGATGAAGTGTCTGATAAGCCAGGCCGAGGCCAGTCGATCGATGTACAGGTTGCGCCTGGTGACCCAGCGCTTGCCCTGAAACCGGGAGCGATCTAAGGCATCGCCTCTGATGACATTGGTTTTCCCGGTTGTGCTGTTAGTGTTTCGCGAGGTACGGAAGGCTTTCTGACACCGTTCGTAAGCTGACCGCGCGCTTGGGCGGCCTTTGGCGTTGAAGAAATCTGTGGAGACGACACGCTCGAGCTCGGTGTGTAGCTTATCGAGCTCCGATTCGTATTTACCGAGCCTGATAGGAGAGAGGTGTCCGCCGCGCTGCTGTTCGCGGATTGCGCCAGTCAGTCCGTCGAGCTCAGCAGTCAGCCTTGCGTAATCCTCGTCACGCGCTTTGCGAAAAGCTGCGACGATTTCGTCATCAGTCGCGCCTTCCACCGCGCCTGCCTGAAAGACCGTCGCTTCGCCTCCCGCTGTTTCGATCTCCTGCTTGAGCCACTGAAAGTCTTCGTGTGTCTTTTCGTTGAAGGGCAACACGTAGACGGAATTCTTGATCGAGACCGCTCCGAGTTTCTGCAACTTGCGCCAGGTGCCCACACGGAGGTTGGTGGGTTTCGGCGGTAACTGGTGGATAAGGAGCATCCACTCGTATGCAGATGATTTGTTTCTCGGGGCCATAAGCACTACTCCGCGAGGTTGAGCCAAAATCCCTTCCCGACGTTGAGCGCTTTGTGATAAACGAGCGAGGCAGCGGCCACATCCTGCAATGCCGTACCGGTGGAATCGAAGATGATGATCTCTTCAGCAGACGTACGGCCCGGTGTCCGTCCCGTTACGATTGCGCCCAGCTCAGCGTGTACGTCGGATTTACTCATGGCTCCTGCTGCAATTGCGTGATGAAGATCGCCTATTACAGCGCACTGCTCGAGAACGTCAACCACGACTTTACTCGAAGATAAAACCGCGGGCTCCAGCTCGTGTTTCAACGGGTTGTCTGCGCCCACCGCTGCCACAAACATACCGGCGCGTACATGCTGCCGCGTCAGGAATGGTCGCCTCGACGTCGTGCAGGTCACGCAGACATCACTATCTCCGAGGGCGCGCAGCAGATCGGTAACCGGTATAACCTCCATCCTCAATTCCGCTGACATCTCAGCCGCGAACCTCTCAGCCAAGTCTTCGACATGATCGTAGGCATATACCTTCTCGAGTTGGACCACTTGCGCCAGAGATTTCAACTGAACCCGTCCCTGCACGCCGCAGCCGGCGACAGTCGCCACAGTTGAATCAGGCCTGGCCAGGTATTTCGCGGCGACCGCGGTCGCAGCTCCCGTGCGCAGCGCCGTGATCTCGCCCGAATCCAGCAGCGCCAGCGGATAGCCGCTCTCGCCGTCGAATAGCGCGATTACTCCCTGAATCGTGGGCAGTCCCCACTTGTTCATGTTTTGAGGGAAATTCGCATTCACTTTCGCGGCGTAGTAGGTTCTGTCGGCGAGTCTTAGGCCCGCGGCCTTGATGTGGAAGCCGCCGTCCGCCGTAAGCGTCTCCAGTACTCCCGGCGACAAGCTTTGTCCTTCTTCATTTAACCTGAATGCCTCTTCGACAGCGTCTATGCATTCCTTCAAACCAAGCAACGACGCGATCTCAGAGCGTTTCAGAATTAAGGTGCTGTTCGGTTTCATAAGCAGCAGTTGTATGAGTTGTAACACTCGTTACACTAGATTTCGGTTACTATACGCTCTCAATTTACAGGCGGCAAGACTCTGCCCGAAGAATCAATGTCATCTTTTGAAATTCTGTAAATCTGTAAAACGTCTGTCTCGCCCTAATAGGCCCGACAACCCCTATTTGATACCATCCACAGCAGTGCAGATCTCCGAAGAATTGCGGCGCCGTTTCGCCGAAGCG
>DATHTI010000221.1:0-5945 GCA_035463335.1 Pyrinomonadaceae bacterium
CGCGGTAACTACCCGAATCAAGGCGAGAGCGCGATCGTGATCGCGAATGTCGATGGCAGCGGCGAGCGCAATCTCGTCGTCAAAAAGATTCCGGAAAGTTTTTACCCGATATTCTTCACTGGTCCATCATGGTCGCCCGACGGAAAAATTATTGCCACAACGGTTTCGATTGTCGGCAGACGCACCAAAGTCACAGGTTTCTCGGTTGTTGATGGAAGTGAGAAGGAGTTGACGGCAGACTCGTGGACGTTCGCTTCGCGTGTGGAATGGATGCCGGACATGGCTGGACTGCTGGTCGTTGCGGGAGATAGTCCGGTCAGCGCGATGCTCTGGTACATCAGCTATCCCGATGGGAGCACGCGACGCGTTACTAACGATCTCAATTCTTATCGAACGATCGCGTTGACTAAAGACGGCAAGAAGCTGGCCTCGGTTCAATCGCACGGACTGGTGAATCTTTGGGTCGTGCCGGAAGGCGACGTCGAGAAGGCGGTCAGGCTGCCTACGGGAAACGTCAGCAGTTTCTTTACGTCAACCGGAAGCAATGTCGCGTGGGCGCCTGATGGACGGATCGTTTACGTTTCTAACGAAGGCGGAAACGCAGATATCTGGATTGCCAATGCCGATGGCAGCAATCGCAAACAGTTGACTGCGAGTAGTACGACTGACGTTTCGCCCGTCGTGACTGCGGATGGACGTTATGTGGTGTTTGTATCGTGGGAAGATACTAAGAGAAGTGTTTGGCGCATGAATATAGACGGCAGCAACCCGGTACGTTTGACATCAACTATGTCAGAATCGTTTCCGAGTGTTTCGCCGGACAGTCGTTGGGTGATTTATTCTGCGCTTGACGAAGTTAAGCCCACGCTTTGGAGAGTGTCGATTGACGGTGGAGCGCCGGTCCGGATCACGGATCATGTCGCCCGTACGTCATCCGTTTCTCCTGATGGCCGATCGATCGTGTTCTCGTATCCTGAATCGCTGGATCCGTTTGCGCCACCGAACCGTGTTGCTGTTATCCCTTTCGAGGGTGGTCCAATTGAGAAAACGTTTGCAGTACCGGCGGTTGGTACGGTTCTTTCGGTAATTCAATGGTCGCACGACGGGAAGTCGATTCTTTATTCAGTCACTTCGAATAATGTGACAAACATCTGGAGCCAGCGGGTTGATGGTGGTTCGCCGAAACAGTTGACGGATTTCAAAGATTTGCTGATGACGGGGTTTGCGTGGTCGTCAGATGGAAAGCAGTTGGCATGCACGCGTGGCGCTCTGGTTCGCGATGCCATTTTGGTAACTGATGTGAAGTGAAGCCGGGAGAAGACGAATGGATCTGCGTGTGTTGCTGACGACGTTTGGGATCATCTTTTTGGCGGAGATGGGTGATAAGACTCAGCTCGCGGCGATGACGATGGCGGCTGATACGAAGAAGCCGTGGGCCGTGTTTATTGGCGCGAGCCTCGCGCTTGCGGCGGTGTCGGGGTTGGGAGTTTTGGTGGGAAGTGTGATCGGTAATTATGTGCCGCTTGAATGGGTGAAGAGGGTGGCGGCGATGGCGTTCATTGTTATCGGCGTGTTGATGTTGTTGGGAAAGTTTTAGACAGGATGATTCCAGAATTTACAAGATTGACAGGATAGATGCCCCAGACTCTCCACATCGAACGTCACTTCACGTCGAGTGAAGTCGTTCGCGACATCGTTATCGGAATGGCTGATGGTCTGACGGTGCCGTTCGCGCTCGCCGCCGGACTGACAGGCGCTATCGATCACACCGGAATCATCATTACCGCAGGACTCGCCGAAATCGCTGCCGGCGCAATCGCGATGGGACTCGGCGGCTACATGGCCGCTAAAAGCGACGCCGAGCACTACGCAAAAGAGCGAGAGCGTGAGAAACGCGAAGTCGCGGAGATTCCTCACGAGGAGATGCGCGAGGTGGCGGAAGTTTTTCAGGCCTACGGCCTCAGCGAAGACGAAACGTGGCCCATCGTCCAGGCGCTGAGGCGCCAACCGCGCAACTGGGTCGACTTCATGATGCGTTTTGAGCTTGGTCTCGAAAAGCCCAACCCACGTCGCGCCCTCGCCAGTGCGCTCACAATCGCGAGTGCGTACATCGCCGGCGGCCTGGTTCCGCTCTCGCCCTACTTCTTTTCAGACACGACGTCCACGGCTTTGGTGTATTCAGTAGCCTTCACTCTCGTCGCGCTGCTGGTTTTTGGTTTTGTTAAGGGCCGGTTCACCGGAACGCGGCCGATCCGCAGCTCGCTCCAGACAGCCTTGATCGGAAGCGCCGCGGCCGGAGCCGCATATGGAATCGCGCGTTTAATCGGCGGCTAATCTCGTTAATTCTGTAAATCTGTTAATCCTGTCTAAATTTGCGACCGGATTACGAGTTTTCCCGGAATTAACAGTATAATTGCCCGACTCATGAACACCGGGAGGAAATGCAATGGCTACACAACTTCAACGCTCTGATTCGATTGACCGGATCGCTGAGCTGCTTGGCCCGAACGCCGACGAGCTGCTGAAGCACACGTCGCAAACAATCTCGAAGGACGTACTGAATCTTCCCGGTCCCGACTTTATCGACCGCGTCTGGAGCGTTTCGGATCGCTCGCCCGCAGTGCTGCGCTCGCTGCAATCGCTTTTCGACCACGGCCGGCTCGCGGGCACGGGTTATGTCTCTATTCTTCCGGTTGACCAGGGAATCGAGCACTCGGCCGGCGCCTCTTTTGCGCCGAATCCGCAGTACTTCGACCCTGAAAACATCGTGAAGCTCGCGATCGAAGGTGGCTGCAATGCCGTTGCGTCAACCTTTGGCGTGCTGGGTGTGGTCGCGCGGAAGTACGCACACAAGATCCCGTTCATCGTAAAGATCAATCACAACGAGCTGTTGACCTTGCCGAACAAGTTTGACCAGGTTTTGTTCGGAACAGTTCGGGAAGCACACAATCTCGGGGCAGTCGCTGTGGGCGCCACGATCTATTTCGGTTCTGACGAGTCAACGCGCCAAATTACCGAGATCAGCGAAGCGTTTGCGCAGGCGCATGAGCTCGGGATGGCTTGCATCCTCTGGTGTTACCTGCGGAATTCGAAGTTCAAAACCCCGGAAGGCGACATGCACGCGTCAGCGGATCTCACGAGCCAGGCAAACCACCTCGGCGTCACCATCCAGGCCGACATCATCAAGCAAAAACTGCCTGAGCGAAACGGTGGTTACAAAGCTGTGGAACAGGCGCTGGGCGGTTCTTACGGCAAGACGAGCAAGCTTGTTTACGAGAAACTCACGACGGACAACCCGATCGATCTCGTGCGTTACCAGGTGGCGAACTGCTACATGGGCCGTTGCGGCTTGATCAATTCAGGCGGGGAATCGAAGGGCGCAAGCGACATGGCCGAGGCGGTACGCACGGCGGTAATCAACAAGCGCGGCGGCGGCATGGGCCTGATCTCCGGACGAAAGGCATTCCAGCGCCCGATGAGCGAAGGCGTCCAGCTGCTGAACGCGATCCAGGACGTTTACCTCTCCAACGAGATCACAATCGCTTAGATCACAAAAGGCACAAAGAGGAACACAAAAGGCACAGAATAGTTCGTTCAGAGTTCAAGCTTCAGCTTGCATGCGTGAATGTCAGGCGCGCAAGCTAACGCTTGAACTCCTGAACTTTTATTTGTGTTTTTGTGCCTTTTTGTGGCTAAAATCCGTTTTGAGGCGCCATCCGTATATTCACGTTTGCAACCTGAAGACGAAGTCAAATTGCTGAAAGCGATCGCCGCGAGGGATGAGGCGGCCCTTGCACAACTCTACGATCACTACCGCATCATCCTCTTCGGGCTGCTCATGCGTATATTAAACAACCGCGAGGAAGCGGAAGACGTTCTCCAGGAAGTATTCCTGCAAGTCTGGCGCAAAGCAGAGGATTTCGACGAGAATCGCGGTCGCCCGTTCACCTGGCTGGTAACCCTGGCGCGCAGCCGCGGCATCGATCGACTGCGCACGCTCGCGGCGCGTGAGCGCGTTGCCGAGGCAGGCGCGAGAGAAGCGGTGGAAGTGATCTCAGACGCCGCCACCGACGCGTTCAAGTCAGAACAACGCGGCCTTGTCAGTAAAGCGCTCGCCCAACTCCCCGACGAGCAGAAGCGGCCACTCATGCTCGCCTATTTCGACGGCCTGACCCAATCTGAAATCGCGACGCGTTTGGGCGCGCCGCTGGGAACGGTGAAAACGCGCATGCGCACCGGCCTGATGAACCTGCGCGAGCAACTGGCGGGGAAAGGAGAGAGTTTCGGGTTTTAGCAGGATGGCCCACGACGATTACAAGGAGATGATCCCGGCGCGTGCGCTTTCGGCGCTCGATGCGGCGGAGGAGCGCAAGTTGGACGAGCATGTCGAAAACTGTGTTGAGTGCCGCAAGGAGCTTGAAGACTGGCAAGCGACCGCTGCCGCTCTGTCACTCGCGCCAGATCCCGCAGAGCCGTCGCCTAAAGTTCGTGAACGCATCCTGAGTGAAGTGAAAAAGGATTTGTCGTCGACACCCGAAGTGATTCCGTTTAGATCCCCTTCGAAGCGGAACATCTGGAGCTCGTTAGGATCGCTCGGGGCGATAGCGGCGGTGGTGCTCTTTACGGCACTGAGTATCGGTTTGGCTGTCCTGTGGCGGCAGAATCAACGACTCGAGCGTGCAAAAGAGTTTGTCGAGCTGGTTAACACACCGGGCGCGAAAGTGAGTGAGCTGAGAGGTGTCGATCCGGGGCTGGTTGCAACTGCCAAACTTGCCTACGATCGAACCGGCCGCGCGATATTGATAGCCAATAAACTTCCGCGAGTGCCGCCGAGTCAGGCTTACCAGTTGTGGTTTATTGTCGCGAACAAACCGCCAATGCCGGGGAAGACGTTTGTGCCGGACAAATCGGGGAATGTGGTTCTGGAAGATGCGATGCCGAGAGACGCGGTTGAGGCGGAGATCTTCGCGATTACGGTGGAGCCTGCGGGCGGATCGAGCGCTCCCACCAGCCCGATTTTCCTGCGCTCGTTTGAGATCAACTAATTCTGCAAAAGCTGCTAAACTCACGCATCATGAACCAGGGGAAGAAGCAACCACCACCAGTTGATAATTCTGTCTCGGACTCAACCGGGCAGTACGATCTTCGTTTTGTTTTGTGGCGGCAGTTCTGTGCGAAGTATCAAGTTCCCGTCGACACCTTACCGAGCCAGTTGGATGATGAGCAGAAGGAGTTGTGGGAAGAGATGAAGGCGAAGCGGTTGAAAAGTTAACCCGGATAACACGGATTAAATAAAACGATGTGTTAAGAATGGATTGGTTAATCTCTCCTCACCGATCGTCGTCGCTGGTCCATGTCCTGAGTAGACTTTCACATCATCATCAAGCGTCATCAGTTTATTTTTGATCGAGCTGAGCAATTGCTCGGTCGATCCGCCGGGCAGATCTGTTCGCCCAATCGATCCCGCAAACAGCACATCGCCAACAAACACCGCCTGCTCATTCCGTTCGTACAGCACGACGTGCCCAGGCGTGTGTCCCGGACAGTGAAGTATTTCAAATTCGAGTTTCCCAACCGCGTACTTCTCACCATCAGTCCAATAATAATCGACCGGCGGCGGCTCCTCGAAAGTAAACCCGAGCGCCGCCCACTGCGCGCGCGGAATACCAATCCACGCCGGCTGCTCCGGAAGCGCCTGGTACATGAACTCGTCGCCTTTGTGCAGGTTGATCTGCGCTTTTGGTTGCAGCTTTTTCAGCGCCGCGACGCCCCCGACATGGTCGAGATGTGCGTGAGTGAGGGCGATCGCTTGTAACTCAAGACCGCGTCGCTCGAGTGTCTCGACAATTCGTTCAGCTTCATCGCCGGGATCGATACAGATTGCCTGTTTTGTCTCTTCACAGCCGAGAATCCGGGTGTGCTGCTGAAACGCAGTGACGGTGATT
>DATHTI010000222.1:0-5520 GCA_035463335.1 Pyrinomonadaceae bacterium
TAACCGCTACTTATCGGCTGATGAGGAAACGCGATTGATGTCACAACTCACCGGGAGACGCAAACACTTGTACCCGCTAGTTGCTCTGGCGCTTGGTACGGGTATGCGTCGCGGTGAGTTGCTAAATTTGTCGTGGCCGCACGTCGATTTTCTGCGCGGTGTCATTCATGTGGTCAATACAAAGACCGCACGTGATCGCATCATTCCGATGAGTCAAAGAGTCAGAGAAGTCTTAATAGAGCAACGCAAGACTCAAAAGGGCGATCTTGTGTTCGCTTCGAGGCGGATTGCTAAGAGGCGAGCAGGTGAAGGTCTAGTAGACGTGAAAAAGGCTTTTGTGGCTGCCTGCATCGACGCAGGCATAGAAGATTTTCACTTTCACGATCTGCGTCACACGTTTGCGACGCGCTTAGGTGACGCAGGATGTAATGCAACGACGATTGCGCGACTGTTGGGCCACTCGAATATTCAGATGTCCATGTGGTACACGCATGCCTCTGATGACAGCCTCAGAAGCGCGGTCGAACACGCGGCCACAAAAATGCCACAAACACTAAAACAGCCACTCACGCGAGTGGCTGTAAATACTTGATTCTATTGGAGCCGGCTGCCGGAATTGAACCGGCGACCTTCTAATTACGAATCAGACGCTCTACCAACTGAGCTAAGCCGGCCAGGCGAGATTTAATTGGTGCCAGAAGGCAATTGCACTATACGAATGCCGTGTTTGCAGTGTCAAGCGGGAGAGATCGAAGAAACAGGAGGGATTTTATGCCGAAGGATGCGACTAAGAATATAGATCGATACAAGATTCGTGGCGGGCAGTTGAATGAGTTTGAATATGCCGAGAACCAGAAGGCCTTCGCGGGGAAGAAACCGAAAGGTGAAGGTAAACTGATTCCCGGAACGCCGCCTGAAGAAGCGGCCGCGGGGTTGCAGCCCGTGGTCAAGGCAAAAGCAGGCGACGCCACAAAGGGTACAGAAAACCGGGCCACAAAGGGCACACAAAGCAGGGCCACAAAAGGCACAAAAAGCCCAAAAGGAAATAGAACAAGTAAAAGCTCAAAAGGCGGAGCCGCAAAGAAAGCTAACAAAGGTTCGAGAAAAGGTGCGACTGCGAAGAAACCAGCAGCGCGTAAAACGGCGGCGAAGAAGCGAACCGCGGCGAAGAAGTAAGTCTCAAGATGTATTATTTCCCCCGATTTCGATGGCTCGTAGTCGCATTGTTGCTGATCGCAACCGCGGCGCCGGCGTTAGCTCAAAAGAAGCTTCCCTCGGCCGAGAAGATCGTCGACAACTACCTGAAAGCGATCGGTGGGAAGAAGTCTGCCGGCGCGCTCAAAGACGCAACTTACGAATGGATCATTCAGCTCAACGATCAACCATTCGGCACCGCGCGCCTGCAACGGAAAGCGCCCGCTTCTGAACGCTGGGAGCTCACCTTCGGCAACGGTCAAATTATTTCCGCCACCAACACCCGCTCAGCGTGGGAGCTCGGTCTCGATCGTCACCTGCGCACTCTCACTGGTCCAGAAAGCGCCGCGGCCAAGCTGCGCGCTACACTCGACTCCTCGCGCCTCGTAAACTTCAAAAAGTCGAACGTGCTCGCACGCGTCCTCTCGCTGGGCGATCTCGGCTCAGAACCCGCGTACATCGTCGAATTCTCGACGCGCAGCGGCGCGCGATTTCACTATTACTTCAGCGTGAAGACGTCGCTGCTCACGAAGATCACCGGCGACGTGAAAAAGACGCGCGTCACATTCGAAGACTATCGCGCGGAACACGGCATCCTCGAGCCGCATCGCGTTCGCATGAACCTCGATGGCTCCGGTGATCTGACGCTGCTTTTGCAAAGCGTCAAATACAACACGGGGATCGAGGATCGCGTTTTCGATCCGCCCGCCGCGACTGAGAACCTTGACCTCGCTGCACTCTGGCGCGAAGTTGTCGCTAACCAGGACGAGCTCGAGAAGCGTGTAGCGGAATACGCGTTCAAGCAAACTGAAATTGATCGCGAGATCAACAGCAAAGGTGAGCTGAAGAAAGAGACCACGAAGGTTTACGAAGTCTATCCGCTGCCGAATCGCGAACCGGTGCAGAAGCTGATCAGCGAGAACGGCGTCCCGCTTTCGCCGGAACGCGCGGCCAAGGAAGACAAGCGCGTGCAGGAAGAGTTTGCGAAGGCTGAACGCGACAAAGAGAAAGACGAGAAGAAGGTGGCCCAGCGCCGTGCCGAGCGCGAGAAGAAGAAAGACGAGGAGGGCACAGAGATCTCGCCGTTTTTGAAGGCGTGTGAATTTGTGTCGCCGCGTCGCGAGATCCTCGGCGGCCGTGAGACGATTGTTTTTGACTTTCGACCGCGCGCGGGATTTAAGCCGAAGACTCGCCAGGAGAGTTTGATTGCGAAGCTGATCGGCGTCGTATGGATCGATCCGGTAGACAAGCAGGTGATCAGGTTGGAGGCGCGTCTCGCGGAAGGTTTCAAGATGGCTGGCGGGTTGCTCGTGTCGCTGAAGCCGGGCGCCGCGGTGGTGATGGAGCAGACGCGGATGGACCGGGGTGTTTGGTTGCCGAAGTTTGCGCAACTGAATTTGTCGGTGAAGGTTTTGTTATTTGGTGGTGGTGATTACAACAAGACGATTGAGTGGAGTGAGTACAGGCATTTCGCGGGGGATGTTAAGGACTATAAACTGGATACGCCAGCCAAGCCTTAACCACAGATTAGACGGACTAAAAAGCGATGAAGACGGATCGGATTAATGTTGTTGGGGGTGGGCTGGCTGGAGTTGAGGCGGCGTGGCAGGCGGCGCGGTTGGGTGTGGAGGTGAGGCTTTATGAGATGCGGCCCGTGATGCAGACGCCCGCGCATCGCACAGATAAGCTTGCTGAGATTGTCTGTTCGAATTCGCTGAAATCTGATGAGCCGGGGACCGCGTCATATTTATTAAAGGAGGAGCTGCGGCAGGGAGCGTCGTTAGTAATGTCGGCAGCCGCGGAAACGCGCGTGCCTGCCGGTGCGGCGCTCGCTGTCGATCGAGAGAAGTTTGCAGAGCTGATCACGGAGCAGATCGCAAACGAGCCGCGCATCCGTCTGATCCGTGAAGAAGTCACGACGATCCCCGAAGACGAGATCACGATTATCGCCACCGGACCGCTGTCGTCTGACGCCCTCACGACCGAGATCATGAAGCTGACCGGCAGCGATCAGATGTATTTTTACGACGCGATCGCACCGATCGTCGCCGCCGACTCGATTGATACGACAGTGGCTTTTCGCGCCGCGCGCTACGACAAAGGCGGTGACGACTATCTCAACTGCCCCTTCAACGAAGAACAATACGCGCGGTTCTATTCGGAGTTACTGGAAGCGAAGAGCGTTCCGCTGCAACGTTTTGAAGAGACTCGCTGGTTCGAAGCGTGTTTGCCAATAGAAGAACTGGCGCGTCGCGGAGTCGACACGCTGCGCTTCGGGCCGATGAAGCCGGTCGGACTGCGTCATCCGCGCACGGGTCGCGAGCCTTACGCTGCTGTACAGTTGCGGCAGGAAAATTTAATGGCCGACGCATACAGCCTCGTGGGCTTCCAGAATCATCTACGCTACGGCGAACAAGCGCGAGTGTTACGGCTGATTCCGGGTTTACAGAACGCCGAGTTTCTTCAGTTTGGGCAGATTCATCGCAACACGTACATCTGTTCGCCGCGCGTGCTGCAAGCGACGATGCAGATGCGCGAGCGTCCTAACCTGTTTTTCGCCGGACAGATCACGGGAGTTGAAGGTTACGTCGAATCGGTGGCGATGGGCTGGCTCGCAGGAGTGAATGCGGCGCGGCTCGCCGCGGGAGCGGAGTTACTGGAAGCTCCGGCCCGCAGTGCAACGGGATCTCTGGCGCATTACGTTTCGCACGCAGACGCAAAAAACTTCCAGCCCGTAAACATCACTTTCGCGCTTTTACCTCCGCTTCCTGAACTTGCGCGGCGCCAGGCACGTAAAAAACGGGAACGCCGCACGTTGCAGGTAGAATTGGCCTTGAAAGAATGGGCAGAGTGGCTCGAACAAAATCACACCAGACGAGAGATCGCACGCGCCAGCTAAATCATTGGCTCGTCGCTATCGTTGTCTTAATCCTCTGCATTGGTACGAGTGTGCCCGCACTGAGCCAGTCGGGACGAAAAAACGAGCCCGGCAAGCCCGGTGGCAAACCGAGACCTGGACCGATTGCAGATCCTGACAGACCCGGGACCTCGTCTTCACCAAGGCGTCCTGATGAAGTCGATCCTGACGACGTCGTGCGCATCAGCTCGAATCTGGTGCCCATTCCAGCATCGGTGGTTGATAAGCGCGGCAACGCTGTTATCGATTTGAAATTGGACGATTTCGAGCTTCGCGTTGACGGTGAGCTGCGACCGCTCAGCGATTTGACTCGATCGGAAACAAGCGTGCGCATGGCGATGCTTTTCGATAACAGTTCCAGCCTCGACGCCGCTCGTGAGTTTGAGAAACAGGCTGCGATTCGTTTCTTCAGGAAAGTACTACGACCGAAAGATGAAGCCGCGATCTATTCAATCGAAACTGACAGCCACATGGTCCAGCCGCTGACCAACGATGTCGTTCGCCTCGAGCGCACGATCGCGATGTTTGGAAGACCTGACAGTGGCACATCGCTTTTCGACGCGATCCTTAGTGCCGCTAACTACCTGCGACCGTATGGCGGACGCCGCGTGTTAGTGATCGTTTCTGATGGGATCGAAACGACAAGTAAGATGACGGATTTCGATTTCGTGGTGCAACACGTGCTCGCAGACGATTGCCAGGTTTACGTGGTCCAAACCGGATTGTATGAAGGCGCGAACCTCCGCCAGCTTGCGGCGGAGCGACGCATGGAACAACTGGCGGGACAAACAGGTGGCGCCGTTTACATTCCCAAGACAACGGATCAGCTCGATATCGCCTTCGATCAGATTGCCGCCGACCTCTCGCAGCAGTACGTCCTCAGCTATTACCCAGGCGCTGAACGCCGCGATGGCCAGTTGCACAAACTCGATCTGCGGATCAAGTCGCGAAATGATGTTCGCGTGCGTTCGCGAAAAGGTTATTATGCGCCGAAGCCTGCGCCGTCAGCGGGATACTAAGTTCGTCATCCGAGATGCATAATCTCATCGAGCAATTCCTCGAACACCTGCGTTACGAGCGCAACGTCAGCAGTCACACCTTACGCAACTACTCCAGCGATCTCGAACAGTTTCTCCAGTTTCTTACTGCTGATGGAAAACGAAATGCGCCGGAAGTTTCGCAAATCGATCACCTGACGATCCGTGAATGGCTCGCGTCGCTTCATACTGAACATAAGAAAAAATCCTCCATCGCCCGTAAGCTGGCAGCGCTACGCACGTTTTTTCAGTTTCTCGTTCGCGAAGGTTTGCTGGAGCTCAACCCGGCGAAACTCGTCGCTACGCCGAAGCTGGAAAAGAAGCTGCCAAAGCATCTCTCGATCGAGGAAGCGATCAGGTTTATTGAATCAC
>DATHTI010000223.1:0-3134 GCA_035463335.1 Pyrinomonadaceae bacterium
CAAAGTTGATGGTGACAAGCTTGTAGGCGAAGCCGTGCACGGAACCGAGAAGATGTCGATGGAATTGATGAAGGTTACTGCGGCTGCTATCACTCCTGAATCTCCGGCTGTGACTGTCGGTCGTGGGACCGTTGATCTCAGCGGACAATGGGAAGCGGTTGCGGATGCGAACGGCCAGCCGTTTCCGTTTTTGCTGACCTTGAAAATCGACGGCGAGAAAGTTTCTGGTAACAGCAGCTCGCAACTCGGCGACTCTACGATCAAGGATGGCACGTGGAAAGACGGAAAGCTGGTGTTTTCACTCGAAGGCGCGAACGGCACGATCGCGTTGAGCGCCTCTGTTGTCGAGGGAAAACTTTCCGGCGAGTTTGACTACGCGGGCCAGTTGCAAGGCAAGTGGGTGGCGGTTAAGAAGAATTAGACAGGATTTACAGGATGTTTCAAGATTTACAAGATTCATCCTGTTCATCCTGGAAAATCTTGTCAATCTTGTCCAATGACTGATCAATCACCTCAGGCGCAGGTTGAATTAGCCAGGAAAGCGTTCGAGCAAGAATTCGAACGCTTTTCTCGCTTTACTGGTGATCCGTCCACGTTCTCGGCGCTCAATCTCGAAGCAGCAGTCGCGGACGAACGTGCCCTGGCCGAATTGCGCACACGTCATCTCGGCAAGAAGAGCGCGCTGGCAGGTACGAAGAAGCTGATCGGCCGCGTTGCAGCGGAGGAACGTGCTGCGTTTGGTCAACTGGTCCAGGCCACCGAAGCGAAGGTTATAGAGCTACTGGACCAGGCCGAGCAGAACCTGAAGACCTACATCGAATCTGCACGCACGGCGCGTGAGAGTATCGACGTCACGATGCCCGGGCGCCGTCCGCGCTCCGGCCATCGCCATCCAATCACCCTCCTGCGCGAGCGCCTCGAAGATATCTTTGTCTCGCTTGGATATGCGATCGAAGACGATCGCGAGATTGAAACTGATTTCTACAACTTCGACGCGCTCAACAGTCCCGAAAACCATCCGGCGCGCGCGTGGCAGGATACGTTCTACACGACCGACGGCTTCGCGCTTCGCTCGCAAACGTCGACTGTGCAGATTCACGCGATGCAACGTCGTGGCGCGCCCGTGAGGATGATCGCGCCTGGCCGTGTATTTCGTCGCGACACGCCCGATCCCACGCACAATCCGATGTTCTTTCAGGTCGAGGGCTTGTGTGTCGATCGCGGCATCACGATGGCGCACTTGAAAGGCACAGTCGCGGAGTTTTTACGACGAATGTTTGGGCCTGACACGGTCACGCGCTTTCGACCGTCGTACTTTCCATTCACTGAGCCGAGTGCCGAGTTTGATTTCAGTTGCTTCAAATGCAAGGGCAGCGGTTGTCGCATTTGTAAGAACTCCGGCTGGATCGAGCTGGGCGGTTCCGGCATGGTGCATCCGAATGTGCTGCGCGCGGTCGGCGTCGATCCGCAGGAGTATTCCGGGTTCGCGTTTGGCCTCGGCATTGACCGCATGTGCGCGCTGATGTACGAGCTCGATGATATTCGTCTCCTCTTCGAGAACGACGTCAGGTTCCTGGAAAAGTTTGAATAATGTTCATTAGTCACGAGTGGCTTAAAGAGCTTACGGATACAAAACTCAGTCCGGCCGAGTTGCGCGATCGGCTGACGATGGTGGGTTTGGCGATTGACGCTGTCGAAGAGCACAACGGCGATGCCGTGCTCGACGTCGAAGTGCCTTCAAACCGGCCTGACTGCCTGTCGCACGTCGGCGTCGCGCGTGAAGTGTCAGTGATTGAAAAAGGACACATGCGCTTGCCGGCTTCTGAGCCGCCGAAGTCCGAAGGTCACGCGGCGGAGTTTACGTCAGTCGAGATCAAGGATCCGGATCTGTGCCCGCGATACGCGGCGCGGCTCGTGCGCGGGGTGAAGATTGGTCCATCGCCCGATTGGCTCGTGAAGCGTCTCGAAACGATCGGCCAGCGTCCGATCAACAACGTCGCTGACATTACCAACTACGTGCTTCACGAGTTGGGCCAGCCGTTGCACGCTTTCGATTTCGAAAAGCTCGGCGGTCGCCGGATCGTCGTGCGTCGTGCTAACGACGGCGAGAAACTCAAGACACTTGATGGCGTAGAGCGCGCGCTTAAGAATGACATGCTCGTCATCGCCGACGCTGAAAAAGCGGTCGCGCTGGCCGGCATCATGGGCGGCGAAGAGTCTGAGATCTCCAGTCAGACGAATGACGTGCTGATCGAGAGTGCGTACTTCGCCCCAAACTCAGTCAGACAAACTGCGCGCCAGCTTGGCATGGACACCGAAGCATCAAGACGCTTCGAGCGCGGCGCCGATCCTGAAGGCGTGCTGCGCGCGCAGCAACGATGCGTCGAATTGATCTGTGAGCTTGCAGGAGGTGTTGCAACCGACGATGCGATCGACGTCTACCCGCAGCCGTTCAGTGAGCGCGTAGTTGGTCTTCGTCCCGAGCGCGTACCAGGTCTGACATCCCTGTCAGTCGAGACGAGCGAGATGGTTCAGATCCTTACTGGCCTCGGCTTTGAACGTGCTGGGGAATCAGAAGGCCGGATGAGCTTCAAGGTTCCGTCATGGCGTGTCGACGTCGAACAGGAAGAAGATCTCGTCGAGGAAGTCGCGCGACATACCGGTTACGAAAAGATCGGCGAGGAGCTTCCACCTTCAAGTGGCTCGGGCGAGTACCAGCCCGGCGAGATGCAGCAACGATCCTTGCGACGCGCGCTGAATGCTTTTGGCTTCGACGAGGCTATCAACTTTAGTTTCATCCAACAGGAAGATCGTTTCGAACTCATTCCATGGCTCGCAGGTCGCGAGGAGCATCAACCGCAACTCGCGAATCCGATCATCGAAGATGCGGCATGGATGCGCTCGACCTTGTTGCCCGGCTTGCTGTCTTCGTTACGACACAACCTGAATCATGGTATTCGAGATGTCCGTTTGTTCGAAATCGGCCGCATTTTCTCGGGTCTGGGTGATGAGGAGCTGCCGCAGGAAAGGTTGGCGCTCGCGCTGATTGCAACCGGAGGAGCGGTGGAAGAGAACCACGCGCAGCCTGAGCGCGAGCTCGATTTTTTTGATGTGAAAGGCGCGTTGGAAGCGGC
>DATHTI010000224.1:0-6547 GCA_035463335.1 Pyrinomonadaceae bacterium
CGGAGGGCCACCCCTACAATTACTCTCTAATCATCGCGTACATGAGCTGGTCGATTGTCTGGCCATCCTTCGTCACACTCTTTTTCAAACGTCCTTCAAACTCATATCCCGCCTTCTCGAGCACTCGCGCCGAGGCGCCGTTCCAAGCAAACACGTGCGCGTACAACCGGCACAGATCGTAGTTTGCAAACGCATACTCCGTCACTGCGATCAGCGCTTCGCTTGCAATCCCACGTCCCCAAAACTGCTCGCCCAGCCAGTATCCAATCTCAGCGGAGCGCCGCCCGACGTCGTGTTGCGGCGTGAAGCCTATACCACCAACTGCTTCACCGGCTACATCAATCGCGAAATTCGTTTCCGGTTTTGAATCCACAACTACGTCGAGCCAATTGCGCGCATCCCGAGCAGTGTAAGGATATGGAAAACGATCGCGCAGGTTGATCGAAACTCTGCGGTTGTTTGCATGACGCACAATCGCATCGCGATCGCGCCACTCCCAACTACGCACCGTACATTTTTTTAACCGCAGATTCACGTCGCCCCTATTCGTGGCAACAAAGCCGCACCGCGCGGCATGATGAAACCGTCTTCGCCCGCGGCATGCTCGAGCGCCTCTTCGATCGTCCGCACAGGGACCATCCGCATTCGTCGCACGTCGTCGGGCGGAAGCTCAGAAACCAGGCAAACGCGAAACCGCTCCGCTTTGGTCAGGAGCGCCCACGCAGTTTGTCCATTAACTTCATAACCGTTGACCAGTCGTGCCGCAAGAGCGCGCGAGTCAGTCTCGGCAAACCATTTCAAAAAATCGGGCCGTCCGAGCCCGTCGCTGCATTCCGCGAGCAGAATGATCGTGCCGCCATCGTTACAGGCCAGCGCGGCCATGTCGAGCGCTTTGTGAGCCTGAATCAAATTGATGTCGTGCGGGAAGCCACCGCAACTGGCGATAACAATATCGCGTTTCGATGGGATCTCAACTGAGTAACGATCGAGATAATAGTCACAAGCAGCACGATGGGCCACTCGCCAGTCACCGGTGTACAACCGCGCCGCCTCTTTCTTCTCGTTGACAATCGTGTTGATGCTAAACGCGGGCGCGACGAGTGACGCCACTCGCTCACACTCTTCGTGCACTGCATTCCCGTCGAGCGCTCCTGCGCGTACACCTGCCCGGCGGCCGCCAGTCTCGAAATCCAAAGCAAGCATGTGCGTGGCTTCGATGGTCTTTGCGGCAGCGAGTCCCGGACAAATCGATTTGCGGCCGCCGGTGAATCCCGCGAAGTAGTGGTACGTGATACCGCCAGTCAGAAACACACGCGTGAACTCTTTCAACGCGCTATTCAGCTCAACTGTCACGCCGCTCTCTGTTTCGCCAAACGTGCTGAGTTTGGATTGATCGTAAGCATCGTGCGTGAGAATTTTCAGACGCTGCGCGATAAACGGCGTCAGCAGCTCGACCTTTTCCTGTTCTGTGACTGGACGGTGAATGCCGGTCGCGAAGATCACAGCCATGCGTGCCGGAGACACGCCTGCCTGGACCAGACGTCGCGCCAGGAGGTTTACGATTTGAGCGCTGGCGGTGGCGCGCGTTGCGTCAGAAACGACAATCAGAACTGAATCGTCGCTGCTTACAAGCTCGTCGATTGACGGTGAAGCGATTGGATCGTCAAACGCAGCACCGATCTCGAAATCTTTCAGCGGCGCTGTAGGTATTCGATCCGTGGTAAGAACAGAAAAACGCGCCTCATCAAAACTGAGCTCAAACGATCTGCGTCCATAACCGAGTTCAATTTTGCGAAGAGAATGAGCCACGGATTACACGGGTGAACACGGTTTCATAAACCAAAGTCGATCATCGCTTTTTCGATCACGTGAAGCGCAGCGAAGTCCGTGTCGCCTGCAGTGCGCGCTTCGGCGAGCCACTTCCGCAGTTGACGTGCCTCTTCCAGCGAGCCGATGCGACACGCGCCCGTGAGCGCGAGCGTGACGAGTGCGTCCGGAGCGCCGTGCGTGACGAGTGCGGCTTGGAGAGCAGCTTGCTCCCGCAGGTCGAGTGTTAGAAGGAGATTTAGTTCCATTACCGCGCCCGGTTCTGCTCGGACCTGAAACACGCCGTGCCCGCATGGCAGAAGTGAAATGTCTCGTCCTCAAAATCGGGGGTTTCCATCTGAATCGTGAGGTGGTCTACGCCAAACCGGTCGTGAAGCTTCGCGCGCAATTCTCGCAACAGGTCAGGCTGCGAGATGGTTGGGGCGTGAATCACATGCGCGCTCAGCGCTTCACGTCCTGAGGTGATCGTCCAAACGTGCAGATCGTGTACGTCAGAAACGCCTCTCGTGTCCAAAATCGCGTCCTCAACTGCCGCCAGATTGATGTGCGCCGGCGTGCCTTCCAGGAGGACGTTCGTCGACTCTCGGATCAGTCTCACTGAGCCCCAGATGATCAGTAGACTAATCACCACGCTGAAGAGCGCGTCAGCCTCATACCACCCGAAGAGCGCCATACAAACGCCCGCCAGAATCGCAGCTACGGAACCGAGCGCGTCGCCCATCACGTGCATCCACGCGCCACGCAGGTTGAGATCGACTTCGTGGCGCGCGTGCAGTATCCACGCACACACGAGGTTCACGATCAGACCACCGGCCGCAATCGCGATCATTGGTTCACTTTTAACGATTATAGGTGACTGCCAGCGTTCGTACGCGCCGTAAAAAATAAAAAGCGAAATGACGACAAGTGCGACGCCGTTGACGAGGGCGGCGATGATTTCGAGGCGGTAGTAACCAAAAGTCTTGCGCGACGTTGCGGGACGCGAGCCAAACCAGACAGCGGTGAGCGCCAGAATGAGAGCGGCCACGTCGGTGAACATGTGGCCCGCATCAGCGAGTAGCGCGAGTGAGCCGGTCCACCACGCACCGATTACTTCGGCAAACATGTAGAGCATTGTGAGGAACAGAACAAGACTCAGTCGCCGCCAGCTTTCATTTTTATGCTGGTGCCTGTGTGTGTGTTCCCTTTGCCCCAACATCTTCGAAAGAATAGCACAGAAGATCCAGCCACAAAGAAGCACAAAAAGCACAAAAGTTCTTTTAGAACTTTGTGCTTTTTCTGCCTTTTGTGGCTGGGTTATAAAGCGGTGAGACCGAACGCCGTATAGAACTCGCGATACAACTCGTTGTACTCACGCAACGCCACTTCCATGATGCGCGGCAGCTCTTCAATGTCTGTCACATTCACCACTGCATTGACGTTGTTCAGAAAGGCTGCGTGTGCATCCATCGTGCGCAGTGAAGGCGTGAGGAGCACAAAGAACAACCGGCGCCGCTGCGGCGGCCGCAGCACATTGATCTCGCGAATCACAAACACCGATCCCTGTTCGGCTGGATCAAACTGCGGCTCGAGCACAACCACGTCCATCTTGTTCGCACGCATTGTTTCAACCGCCTGGCGCGTGTCCTCCGCCACAAAAACCTGGCAATCCACGGCGGAAAGCAGGCGCGCGACTTGTTCACGATAAGGCTCGCTCGTGCAGACAAGCGCCTTACGCTTGTCCCACGAAGGGCGCGCGTGTGGGTTCTCAGTGCTCGGAGTTGTTCCTTTCGACAGCAGTTCAAACAACATACGCACCGTCTCGTCATTTGCCGGCGTTGCGCCAGGTGCGCCCGGCGCGGGCTCGAATGCACGTGCTGTCGATTGCTCAAAGCGCGGGTGATCGGTCGCGGGTGATCCGCCGACAGCAAGTGCGCTCTGTTCAGTAGCGGGACTCGCCGGACCAGAGCTCACGGTCGCGCTGCACTTCGGACAGCGAACGTTGAACGGTCGATTGGGCGACTTCTCGTCGTCAATCTGCAAGCGAGTCGAACACTTTGGACAAACAATAATCATGCGCTACTCAATCATGCCGAGCATCGAGCCGGAATCAGAAAACGTGTTGGGCGGCACCCCGTCGCGGCGAATGAAATCTTCCGCGGCCGTCATGCCTTTCAGTTGCAGCAGCAGGTTGTTCTGGTTAGTTGCGAATGCGAGACCGTCTTCGAGAGATACCACCTTCGACTCGATCAAGCCTTTGATGACGGTGTCGAAGTCCTGCATGCCGTCGATTTTTCCGTCACGCATTGCGTCGAGCAGCGACTTGCCTTCGACTTCACCCATCTCGATGTACTCGCGCGTGCGCGGGCTCGATCTCAGTATCTCGACTGCCGCGATGCGACCGTTGCCGTCTGCACGCGGAATCAGGCGTTGCGAAACGATGTAACGGAAGGTTTGCGCCAGGCGTGTGCGAATCACAGGCTCCTCGTTCTTCGGATAGAGACCGATGATCCGATCGACGGTCTTCGAAGCGTCGATGGTGTGGAGTGTGGACAGCACGAGGTGACCAGTTTCCGCTGCTTCGAGAGCGATCTCCGTCGTTTCAAAATCCCGCATCTCCCCGATGAGGATCACTTTCGGCGCCTGGCGGAGTGCGGAACGCAGTGCGGAAGGAAAGTCACGCGTGTCGTGCCCGACTTCGCGCTGGTTGATAGTCGAGCGTTTGTGGTTGTGGAGATATTCGATCGGATCTTCGATCGTGACCACGTGGTAGTACTTCTTCTCGTTGATGATGTCGATGATGGCGGCTTGCGTCGAGCTCTTGCCTGAGCCGGTTGGGCCAGTGATGAGAACGAGGCCATTGCGCAGCTCGGAGACGTCGGCCAGATGAGGCGGCAGGCCGAGAGATTTCAGCGTCGGAATGTCCGTCGGGATGACGCGCATGACGATGGAGTAGACGCCGCGCTGCTGGAAGATGTTGACGCGAAAACGCGCTCGCGAGGGAAGCGAATAGCTCAGGTCGGCTGTGCCGGTGCGCGCAAGGCGCTCGGCTGCATCCGGGTGGCCATGCATGAGCGTGAGGGCGATTATCTCGGTTTGATAAGGCGTGAGCTTCTGCATTCCGAGGGGCTGGACCGGGGTTAACTTACCGTTTATTTCGACTTGCGGGAGCTGGCCGACGGAGAAATTCAGGTCACTGATCTTATCGGACACCAGCAACATGCGCTCAATAATGGGCGGTAAATCGAAGAAACTCATCTATGGTCCAAACTCCGCAAGGGATTGTTCAGTGTGTGACCGCTGGTAGGAAGGCTGCCTGAAAGGATGCGCCCTTTCAAAATCCATGGCGATTTTCGCGCATAACAATGCTAAACGCAAGAAAATTGTGTTAATCACCAGGCGCCGCTCGCGAGGGAGAGTTATTTTTCAGGATTGCAGGATTTTCAGGATGAACCAAGAAATCTTTGTCTATATGCTGGAATCCTGTAAATCCTTTAAAAGACTGCGCGTGGCTTCGGGGATACGCCCGGAATTTGATAGCAACGCACTTATCACCGCGACGGAATCTGCACCCGCTTCAATCACTTCGCGGGCATTGGCGTGCGTGATACCACCGATCGCGACGAGCGGAAACCCGCGAATCGCTTGCCGGACAGTCCGAAGGCCGTCGAGTCCGAGCACTGGCGCAGTATCACTTTTCGTGGTGGTCGCGAAGATCGGGCCGATCGCGAGGTAATCAATCGGGAGTTTCGTTGCCGCGATAGCCTGTTCGATGTTGTGAGTGGAATAGCCAATCACGGCAGACGAACCAAGTAGCTTTCTCGCGGCCTCGGGCGGCATGTCATCCTGGCCGAGGTGAACGCCGTGAGCGCCAACCGCGAGCGCGACGTCAACACGGTCGTTGATGATCAACTGCACACCACGCCGCGCCGCCATTTTCGCTTGCTCATAGAACTGGCGGACAGGCATATGCTTTTCGCGAAGTTGAATTAGCGTAGCGCCACCCTGGCTCAATCGTTCAACCTGCTCTGCATGCGAAAGTCCGGATACCCGAACGTCCGTCAGCGCATAAACACGCGGAAGTATTAACCACGGATTACGCGGAACAAAAGCTGGATCGGCACGGATCATTCCGTGGCTTCCTTCTTCTTCGGCCGCATGTTCGCCGGGAGCACGCGCTTGCGCAAACGAATACTCTGCGGCGTCACCTCCACCAGCTCATCATCGGCAATGAACTCCAGCGCCTGCTCCAGCGACAACTCCTTCGGCGGCACGAGTCGCATCGCTTCATCAGCCGTCGACGCACGCATGTTCGTCAGCTTCTTCTCCTTCACTGCATTCACATCGAGATCAACGGCGCGCGCGTTCTCACCAACGATCATTCCCTCGTAAACTTTCGTGCCCGGTCTGACGAACAACAGGCCCCGCTCCTGGAGGTTGAAGAGCGCGTACGTCGTCGTATCTCCCATTCGATCCGCGACGAGTGAACCCGTAGATCGCCCGCGCAGCGGTCCCTGCCACTCACCCCAACGCAGAAACATCGTGTTCAGCAGACCGGTGCCCTTCGTCTCGGTCAGGAATTCATTCCGAAACCCGATCAACCCGCGCGACGGCGCCTCAAACTCGAGACGAACGCGGCCGGTCCCGTGATTCACCATCTTCGTCATCTGTCCCTTGCGTCGCCCGAGCGCCTCCGTGATCACGCCAATGAACTCGTCAGGACAATCAATCACGACCGCTT
>DATHTI010000225.1:0-5027 GCA_035463335.1 Pyrinomonadaceae bacterium
TAGTACGAGTAGACCAGAGAATGCGATTGCCCTTTGAATGTGCTTCATGGTGCTCTCCTTCAGGCACTTGGAAAATATCGGCTCGCCCAATTGCTGCCGTCACTCGAATAACGCGAGAAAGAGAGGGAAGAAGGGCCACTCCGGAAGACATTTTTATCCGCAGATTACACAGACATTTTCTCTCTGTGTAATCTGTGCAATCTGTGGACCTACTTGATCAACTTGCCGATCTCGCGCCAGGTGATGAGTTTGATGTTGTTTTCCTGAAGGATCTTGCGGAAGGTGTCGCTGGTGAAGAATTCGAAGTCACGCTGCCGCCACGCTGCACCCCAGTCCGGATGATTGACGGTTGCCGCGCGCATCTCCGCATCGTCATACGCGAGATGAATTACGACTTCGGTCACGCCGGGTTCGAGCTTCCTTAGCGCGTCGCTGTAAAACGTGGCCCAGTCTTGCGGTGCAACAGTCTGATTGATATCGAGAATTCGATCGATGTAAACGTCGTCCGCCGTCAGCGTCGACGGCAGGAAGTCCGTACGCCCAAACCAGGTCTTCGCCACTCTCACTGGCAGCTTCTGGCTACGCGCGACGCGCAGGAACACTTCAAACAGCGCCTTGTTTTGATAGAGCGTTCCCATGTGCGAATCGAGGTGCGTCGGTTGAATGCCGAGGGCGCGCGCACGCTCGATCTGCGCAGTGATCTCCATCTCGACTTGTTTCGGGTCCGCCTGCGCCGCAGCATCACTTTCCGTCAGCCGGAAATAACCGTCCTTATCGAGCAGTGACGATACTTTATCGCGCGACGATACGGGTCCCCACCGGAACGACGTCCATTCACTCGTGAGTGTTAAGTGCAGACCGAGATCGGCCTGCGGATTCGCGCGCGCGAAAGCGGCAATCTCTGAAAGCCACGGGCACGGAACCATGATGCTGCCGGAGTTAACGAGACCCGTTTCGAAAGCTTTGATCGTGGCGGCATTTACCGAGTGGGTCATGCCGAGGTCGTCGGCATGCACGATGAGAAGCTTCGCATCGCGGGGATAGCCGAGTCGTTCGGCGATCGTTTTTGTTGGTTCCTGACTGCGGACTTCAACGAAAGGTAAGAACGCCAGCACGGCGACTGCAAGCATCAGTGTTCGCTTCATGGCGGTAGAGAATATCATTCGCCGTTATCAGTCGAAAGATCGTGCTGCTTGTCCACCTTTTGGTGGAGACGATTACTTCTGTCGTGGGGTACAATTAAGTCCGACAGCCCAGCTTCCTGAGAATTCTAACAGTCTAGAAGTTCGATGAAACCGCTGAAAATCGGCATCACCGGTGTGCGTGGAATCGTCGGTGAGACCTTTACCCCCGAGCTGGCGGTCGAGTTTGCCGAAAGCTTCGGAACGTATTTAGACCGGGGACGGATTCTTGTTTGCCGCGACACGCGTCCCTCCGGTCAGATGATTCGTTCCGCGGTGCTGGCCGGATTACTGGCGGCGGGTTGTGAAGTAGTCGATCTTGGCGTTTGCCCGACGCCCAGCATGCAGCTCGCCGTGAAGTGGTTAAAGGCTGACGGCGGAATCGCGATCACAGCGGGTCACAATCCCTGGCAATGGAACGCACTGAAGTTTGTGCGCAGTGATGGTCTGTATCTCAATCCGACTCAGGGAGAAGAGCTGCTCGACATCTTTCACCAGGGCGAGTACGCGAAGGCGGGTTGGGACACGATCAGGCAAGTGGTCCAAACAGCCGATGCGATTGAAGAGCACGTCAAAGTGCTGCACGAGAATTTCGCGATTGAGGCAATCAGATCGAAAAAGTTAACTGTAGCAGTTGATTGCTGTAATGGCGCGTGCTCGTTTCTTAGTCCGAAGTGGTTGACGAGTCTGGGCTGCGAAGTGCTTGCAGTTAACGATAATCCCAGTGCCCCTTTCCCGCATGCTCCCGAGCCCAAGCCCGAGACTATGGCCCAGCTCCGTGCGGTTGTGAAGGCTGGCCGCGCCGCCATCGGCTTCGCCCATGACGCCGATGGCGAGCGCCTGGGAATCGTCAGCGACCTTGGCGAGCCACTCTCCGAGGAGATGACGCTCGCCATTGCCGCTGACATTCGCCTGCGAAAGAAAGCCGGCGTGATCGTCACAAATGTCTCGACGTCTGGTGCGGTTGACATTATCGCCGCGCGGTATGGTGGCAGTGTGGTGCGCACTCCGGTGGGCCAGGCTTACATCTCCGAGGGTTTGCTCGAGCACAAAGGCGTGCTTGGTGGTGAAGGTAGTGGCGGGATCACGGTGCCGGAAGTCCATTTGACGCACGATAGTGCAGCGGCGATCGGATTGATACTCGAGCACATGGCCCAAACGGGTGAGCGCATCTCAGATCTCGTTGCCGGGCTGCCACGGCTTACAACTTTGAAGCATAACCTGAATGTCGAGCCACATCGTTTGTATTCGGTGCTGCAGGAGTTTCGAGCCGCGGTCGAGCAGGAAGGACTCGAGATCGATGCGACGGATGGGATCAAAGTGACATTGCCTCATGGCTGGGTTCACGTGCGCGGATCGAATACGGAATCGATGATCCGGATCATTGTTGAAGCTACTGAAGATGCTGCGTCACGCGAGCTACTGGACTGGGCGCGCGATCGAATAAAGCGATAACTATCCACAGATTACGCAGATTTACGAAGATGCGAGCTATCCCTACTCTGAAAATAAGTATCTCCGGCGTGCGTGGCGTCGTGGGCCAATCGCTTACGCCGAAACTCCTCACGCGCTTCGCCCAGGCATTCGGCACACACACCGGATCGGGAACGATCGTCATCGGTCGCGATCCGCGCACGTCAGGCGAGATGGTGAAGCATGCTGTTGTCGCTGGATTACTCTCAACCGGAAGCCGTGTCGTCGATATCGGCGTCTGCCCGGTCCCGACAGTTCAACTCCAAGTGCGCCATCGTCGCGCGCAGGGCGGCATCGCGATAACCGCGAGTCACAATCCCGCTGAATGGAACGCCCTCAAATTCATCGGCTCGAATGGGCTCTTTCTCGACGCCGGCCAGGCGCGCGAGTTACTCGACATCTATCACCAGGGCGAATACACGAAAGTCGGCGGCACGGAGCTGCGCACCGTTGAAGAAGTCGAAGGTGCAACCGATCTGCACATCAAGTCGATTCTCGACGTGCTTGGTCCACTTCCAAAAACAGCAAAGAAACTGCGCGTCGTGCTTGATTCGTGTAACGGCGCGGGCTCGCTCGTCGGTCCAAAGCTGATCGAAGCACTCGGCGCTGAAGTAATTCGACTGAACACCACGCCTGACGGATCATTTCCGCGTCCGGCTGAGCCATTGCCTGAGAACCTCGGCGATCTCCGACGTGCAGTCAAAGAGCATCAGGCCGATGTCGGGTTCGCGCAGGACATGGATGCCGATCGCCTCGCGATTGTGTCAGAAGAAGGCGAAGCGATTGGTGAAGACTACACGCTCGTGCTCGCCACTCTTTTCGTGCTCGGGCGCGAGAAAGGACCAGTCGTCGCAAACCTCTCGACGACTTCCGCAGTCGCAGACGTTGCGAAGAAGTTCGATTGTCCGGTGTTTCTGACAAAGATTGGCGAAGTGAATGTTACGGATGCGATGCGCCAGCAGCGTGCGGTGATAGGGGGCGAGGGAAATGGCGGCGTGATTTACCCGCGCATCAACTTCGCGCGCGACAGTCTGGTAGGCATCGCACTCGTGCTTCACTTGCTGGCTGAGTCGGGGAAATCAGTGACGGAGCTGCTGGCGGACATCCCGCGCTATTCGATCGTGAAGGAGAAGATTTCCTGTGCTTCAGATCGAATTGCGGGAGCGCTGAGGATAGTGCGGCAGGAGTTCGCTGAATTCCAGCTCGATACGCGCGATGGTGTGAAAGTGATCGTGCCGGATGGCTGGTTGTTGGTGAGAGGCTCCAATACCGAGCCGATCATTCGTGTTGTCGCCGAGGCGAAGAGTGAACAGCGCGCGCAAGAGATGGTGAAGGATGTGATCGAAAAAATCCGGATTTAGTCCGTGTTATCTGTGGTTACATGAAAGGAAACAAATGACGCGTTTAATAGTTTTGTGTTTCGTCATTATCTCTGCACACCTGCCCGCGTTCACCCAACAGGCTGCCAACGCCACTCTTAGCGGCACGATCACCGATCAACTCGGCGCGCTTGTCGCCGGTGCACAGGTAACCGCAACGCACAAAGCTACCGGCATCAAGCGCGAGACCGTCAGCAACGAGGATGGTTACTACGTTCTCTCGAATATGACGCCCGGCGACTACGATATGTTATTCGAGGCAAAAGGGTTTGCGAAGAAAGCCACCATATCTGTGTCGCTCAAAGTGGGCCAAACGGCTACTGTGAATGCACAACTCGAGATTGCGGGCAATAAAACAATCGTTGACGACATCACCTACAGCACGCCGCTTGTCGACAACACCAACTCTGTAATCGACGGCGTCATCGTGTCGCGCGAAGTTGAAAGCCTGCCGCTCAATGGTCGTAATTTTCTCGAGCTCGCGTTGCTTGTTCCCGGCAATAGTCCCGCACCAAATTTCGATCCCACTAAAACTAATACGGTTGTCATCTCCTCGGCCGGCCAGCTCGGGCGCGGCGGTAACGTAACCATCGACGGCGCCGACACGAATGACGACGTTGTAGGCGGCTCGATACAAAACATCTCGCAGGAAGCAATCCAGGAATTTCAGATCGCCACGAATCGCTTCTCTTCACAGCTCGGTCGCTCGGGCTCTTCAGTCATTAATGTCATTACCAAGTCAGGCACAAACGAGCTGCACGGCTCGGGCTCGATCTACCTCCGCGACAGCAGTTTGCAGGCACTTCCCGCTACGTTCGACCGCAGTCTGGATGAATCACCGCCATTCGATCGCCAGCAGTATGCGTTTGCCATCGGTGGTCCAATCAAAAAGAATCACGCGTGGTTCTTTGGCTCGTTTGAAAATCGCAACCAGGACGGCGTGGTGCTGGTGGGAACGAGAGATCTGGAGACGCGTTCGATCAGGCGCGGTTTT
>DATHTI010000226.1:0-3721 GCA_035463335.1 Pyrinomonadaceae bacterium
AGCCGCTCTTTAGCACGCTGCAACGCATCCGGGATCTCCTTTTCCCATTGCGGAGCCGCATATCGCAAGCGTCTCAGGTAAGACGAAAGACCTGGACCAGGCAATGGAGCATAGATGCGAACGACAACATCGACTAGAGCATCCATCCGCGCGCGCCGCTCGGCTGCGTTGCGCGGGACAGGCTCGTGTTTGTGCTCGGCATAAATACGAATCCCTTTCTCACGACGGACGATGCGCAGCAGGCCGGCGTAGTGCATTGCGTCGAGCAGGTGCGTGGTCGCGTTTGAAGAGCCGCCCCAGTAGTTTGTGACCTTGCCGTGTGCGAAGTGTTCATCGACTTCACGCGGGTGTACGACGCCGCGCTCGCGAACAAAGTCGAGCAGCAGTTTCGCATTTTTCTTCTTCTCGCCCCGCGGCCACGGAGCAATGACGTCGTCGACAGGCACGCGCGAGTTTGAGCGCGGATGCATGAGGGCCTGAAGCGAGCGCGTGACGTAGCCATAGTTGATGAAGAAGTCTTCTTCGACGTCGAGTGACGTGTAGCGACGCTCGAGATCACCGGCGTGATAGTTGTTGACACGATGTCGCAGAATCAGATCCTGCGCGCGTGCAGGAGCGCGAATCGGATCGGCCTGCACGAAGCCCATTCGTTGAAGGGCACGATTGAGTGTTGTCGGTTTCGGGAAGTTCCGCGCGACTGTGAATCGTCGCAGGTCGTCGATTGTGATCGGCACTGGACAAGAATAACAGTTTTTAGCGGTAGCCCGTCGCATCTGCCGGCTTGCCAGGCTCCTGCACTTCAATCAAATATCGCCACGCATCAGGCTGAGAGCCGTCAACGTCGGTGAAGCCATAGACCTTTGCCAGTTGCCCACTCGACAGCGACTGCCCATTCCAGCGCGCAAGATCTTTGTCCGCCGCAAGGTGTGCAACTGCGCGACCGACGTAGCGCGGTGTTTCGGTGATGATGAAGTGCGGTTGTTTCTGCGTTGCGTCATGCCAGTTTTCTTCTTTGACGCCGTAGTTATCCAGCATTTGCTCGGAACGCAACCAACCCGGACTCAACGCCACCGCAGTGCATTGATGCGGCTTCAGCTCCTGCGCGAGGGCCCACGCGATGCGTATTACGGAAGTCTTCGCTTGATCGTAGAAAAGCGAGAGACGGTAATGATCGTTGTTGTAGTCCGCCGTCCCGTCAGTGACTTCAACAACCAGGCCGCCCGGATTTTTGATCAGGAGCGGAAGCGCGAAGTGACTGGTGATGATGTGTGTGTCGATCGCGAGCCGGAGTATGTGCAGGCCATTCTCGAGCGAGTGTTCCCAGACCGGCACGTTCCACTCGGTAAGCTTGTCTCCACCCCAGATGTCGTTAACTAAAATATCCAGCCGGCCCTGCTCACGCTCGATACGTTGGACCAGCGCCTCTACCTGCGCGGGATCTAAATGATCGACCTGGACCGCAATTGCTCTTCCGCCCTCTTTCTCAATTATCGCGGCCGTCTCCTCGATGGTCTCCGGTCGATTCATCTCAGAACGCTGCGCCGCCGTCGAGCGCCCGGTACAATAAACCATCGCTCCAGCCGCCGCGAGCTCAACCGCAATCCCACGTCCCGCCCCACGCGTCGCGCCTGCTACCAGTGCCACTTTTCCTTCAAGCGTCTTGCTCATCCTGTAATCCTGAATCGTGTCAGAGTTTATTGATCATTATAGCGTCCTGCACGGCGTGGAGGGTTGAGCCTCCACGCCGTGCAGCGAAAACAAGAAACATGAATATATGAGTGTGAGTGCGTTTCATGAGGACTGGAGGAGATGTGAGTCTGCTTAGTAATGCAATACGGCGGTGTAGAAATCATTGAAGTCTGATGTCGTCGTCGTATTTGGAGCAACGCTGAGCTCAATCGTGTGTGATCCCTGGCCCAGCTTAATCGGGAGGTACACAGGCACGGCCGTACGGTGGGTACTAGCGGTATTTGAAAAGATATTGGCTGTTCCAACAACGTTGCCGTCAACTGCTACCTGGATTCCAATCAACTGGTTTGCGGTCGTGGTCCAAACCGATCCCGCAACTTCCAAGTACATCGGCATGTCGCCCGGAGCCATGAACGAGGCCGTAATCGGTAGAGGGCCTTTTTGATTTCCTATGAGAACTTGAACTGCCATTGGGAGGGTTCCTTTCGTTCGAACAAAAATTGTAGAGCTTGAATGTCGGGGCAGGGAAAGTATTCGTTTCGTGTTCGATTGTCAATGCAGACGCGTATCCACAGATTACACGGATTCAATAAACTAATCGGTGTAATCTGTGGATGAAGGAGTTTTTAAACGGCTTCCGATTGCGAAGTGAAATTAAACTCTTTGACTTTCAACGCGGGCAGAAGAGCGGCACTCCCGCCCTGACCTTCCGAGCTGCCGACGCGTTCCGGTTTGCCAATCATGTCTACGTTACCCGGTGCGAGCAATTGCATGAGACTCTGGTTGAAGCGGAAGTTCTTAACCGGATATTGAATCTGGCCTTTCTCGATATACCAGATTCCATCGCGCGTGAGTCCGGTCTGCAACGCTGTGCGTGGATCGACACCGCGGATATACCAGAAGCGCCCGAGTAATAGACCGCGATCCATCGACTTGATCATGTCGTCCATTGAAACCGCTGGCTGCGAGCTCTCCATGATGCTGTTGACTGGTCCAGGTGTCGGCTCTTTGCCTTTTTGCTTCGCCCAGAAGCGCGAGTAAACCAGGTTCTCCAAAACGCCGTTGCGCACAAGCACGATTTTTTGCGCCGGCAGACCAGCCTGCGCTGACTGCGAACCGGGCAACTCCGGATGCCACGGATCGCTGTAGACGTTGATGCGCTCGTCGAAGATCTTCTCGCCGACTTTCGTCTTACCGCCGGGCGCAGAAAACGGGCTGCGACCCTCTTCAGCACTGCGCGCGTCGAAACTGAAAGCAAAGAACCCGAGCAGATCGGCCACTGCCTGAGGCTCGAGAATCGCAGGATACACGCCGGGCTCGAGCACACGCGGATTGCGAGCGTAAAGGGCTTTACGTATCGCTTCGTTCGCGATGCGCGCGGTGTCGAGTTTCGCGACGTCGAAATGGTTGCGCAGGAAGTAACCAGAGCTCGTGCCATCGGCTGTTCTGGCAGTCGTCGACAAACTCACGAGACTCGACCGATCGTAAATAAAATTGCCGTTCTTGGTAGCTGACGCGCTGGCTGATCCACGCGCCTGGTGAAAACCGGCGCCGATCACTTTCGACTTTTCACACGCGGTGATCACGTCGTTGATCGTCTTCGCGCGAGCGGTAACGGAGATGTTTGAAGTGGCTTCTACATACCCGTTGACCGGCTTGTACGTCTGTTTACCCAGCGTCGGCATGTACTCGCGATCGACAGGAGAGATGCGCGCGAGTTGTTCTGCGAGCGCGACCGTGGCTTTGAGTGATTCGTCGTCGATCTCGTTCGTCGAAGCGGCGCCGCGCTTTTTGTCGATCCACACAGTGACGGCAACAGCTGCGTTTTCGCGCGCGCCGCTCGTGGTGAATGCGTTGGACGCGAAGCGCAAGTGGCCGTAGTTCTCGCTAGAGACGCCGACCACCGCATCATCAGCCTTCACGTAGCTCAACAGCTTTTCGCAAACCGCGCGCGCTTCTTTTTCAGACAGTAGCATTAGGACTCTCCTGTAGGGGTGGCCCTCTGTGGCCACCCGTCTTCTCGACTCCACGG
>DATHTI010000227.1:0-10869 GCA_035463335.1 Pyrinomonadaceae bacterium
TTGAGGCGATCGGCAACGACGGGTAAATCCGTAACCACAGATTACACGGATTAAAGACGGATTTTAATTAGATCGTCCTCGACTTCGACTTGATACGTCTTAATCCGATCCGGAACGGTCAAACACTCACCACTCCTGACATCAAACTGCCATCCATGTAACCAACACTCAATCACATGCCCGCACAGCTCACCTTCACTTAGCGGCGCGCCGCGATGTGGGCAGGAGTTCTCGGTGGCATAGAATTCGCCACCCACATTGTATACAGCTAGCTCATTACCATCGGGCAGCTCAAAACTAACGCAGTCACCTGGGCGGAGGTCTTTAATTCTGCCCACGACAAAGGTTTGTCCAGTATCGAATGATTGCATGAATGGATGGTAACAAAACACGTTTTGCTGAACCTAATTCACAACTCGCCAGCAAGTTTTCGTCTCTCGCGCGTTCTCTATCTTCGCCGCCGGTTTCAACTCTCCCCCGGCTGTGAGATTCTAGGACCAGAAGAGGAGAGATCATGAAACGAATACACATAATTACTGGCGTAGTGGCACTTGTCCTCGCATCCGCCACTATCCTGAACGCTAAAGAAATCACCGTACGCGGAAAACTACAAAAAACTGTCGAGGCGGGCGGCTGGCTCATCGCTGCCAGCGACGCTAAATATCTAATCCTGAACGCAAAAAACTTTCAGAGTAATGCGTGGTTTAAAGAGTCGACCCACGTCGAGGCCGTCGGCGAAACCAAAGACGTGATGACGACTTTCATGGAAGGCACGCCATTCGAGGCCAGAACGATGCAACCGATCGAGCAGAATGTCGCCACGCCCGGTCGCGACGACAACCGGCGCATGACGCGCGTGATGGTCGCCGGCGATTCGATCGTCCAGGCGCAACCAGACACGGCGATCGTGACGGTTTCTGTCGTAACACAAAACCGGCAGGCACTCGCCGCACAACAGGACAATGCCACGAAGACTGACGCAGTCATGCGCGCGTTGAAAGCCGCGGCGGGCGCGGGCGCCGAAGTGAAGACGAGTGGCTACAGCCTCCAGCCGCAACGCGTCTACAAAGAAAACCAGCCACCGACGATCACGGGTTACGAAGCGCGCAACAGCGTCACCGTGACGTTGAGCGATTTGACGAAGCTCGGCAGCGTGATTGATGCCTCAGCACAGGCGGGCGCAAACGACGTTTCCGGTATCGCGTTTACTTTGCGACAGGATCGACAGGCGCGCGATCGTGCCCTCAGCGAAGCGACACAGGAAGCGATGAGCAAGGCGCGGGTGATCGCGCAGGCGCTGGGCGGACGCGTGGTGCGGATTGTTGAAGTCCAGGAAGAAGGATTTCAGCAGAGACCGCCGGTGCCGGTTTACCAGGCTGAGATGATGATGGCGAAACGAGGAGATGTGGCGACGCCCATCGAAGTTGGAGCGCTTGATATCAGCTCGAGGGTCCAGGTGATCGCCGAGATTGAAACGAATATGTAACTGCGGATGAAACGGATCTTGAAGACGGATTAGAACGGATTTTTTCCCCCTTGAGCCCCCAGCAAACTGAATGGTTCCTGGTAAGGAGGGAAGCAATGGCCAGATACAGAAACGAGTTGGATGACGATAGGGACTATTACCAACGCGAAGATCGCATGAGACGCGAGAACTTCGGCGGCGGCGGGTACGACGAGTCGTCGCGCGGTGGTCGTCGATTCGATGAGGAACGACGTCTTGATCACAACCGCGGCGGCCGGTTTGGCGAACGCGCCCAGTATGATTATGACGAGCCGCGTTACGCAAACTACGGCGATCGTGGCGAAAATCTTCGCGAAGACTTCCGGCGTAGTTCCCTTTACGAGGGACGCGGAGATCTCGGAACGGGAAGATGGCGCGATCGCGAATACGGTGGCGAGCGTTCCCGGCTACGTTGCCGCGACATCATGACGCGTGAGCTCGTGGTTGCCACACGTGATACCACCGTTGTTGAAGTCTCACGCATGATGAAACAGGAAGATGTGGGCGTGATTCCGGTAGTTGAGTACGACGCCCCGACCGGTAACGGCAGGTCTGAGGGTGAACGCAATTATCAAGATCGTAATTACGCACGTGGCAAACTGATTGGCTTAATCACTGACCGCGATATCGTCGTGCGTTGCGTCGCAGATAATAAGGATTGTGCGAGCGTCCGCGCGGAAGACATTATGTCGGTTGATATTTACACCGCGAAACCAAACGATCGTGTCGTTGACGTTATTCGGAAGATGGGAGACAAACAGGTCCGTCGCATTCCGGTATGTAACGACAACGGCTACCTCGTGGGAATGATCTCCATGGCCGACGTCGCCACCGAGACACGCCAGGACAACGAGCTCTCCGAGGCTCTCGAAGAGATCTCGAAGGGTACGTCGTTCTGGAACCGGTTCTTCGGCTAATTCTCTTTCGCCACGGATTTACACGGAAAACACGGCCGAAAACCGTGTCATCCGTGTAGATCTGTGGCGAAATTTCTTTTTTGCCTTTATGCTGTCGCCATGCGAAACATCGATCGTGATTTCTCGCTGATCCGGACGGATCGGCGAGTGGTACCGTCTGGCCGTCTCTGGAGTCCCGCCGCGGACGTCTATCATTCGGCTGACGGTTGGGTTGTGAAAGTGGATCTCGCGGGTATCTGTATGGACGAGCTGGAGGTGGAAATCCGCGAAGCGATACTCACCATTCGTGGCTGTCGCAAAGACACACACATTCGCGAAGGCTGCACTTACCACCAGATGGAAATCACCTATAGCCATTTTGAAAAGTCGATCCAGTTTCCGGCGCCGATTGAGGGAGCGTCGATTAGACGGGATTACAACGATGGTTTCTTGATAATCGACGTGCGTAAGGAACAGGATTAGTTATGCCCGAACCTCTTGAAAATACGACGGCAACGACTGCCCCAAACGTGTCAACCGAGTCAGAAACATCTTCGCCTGAAGGTTTGCGGTTCTCAGCGCAGGCGAAGGGAGAACCGTTCGAAGTCGCGGTGTTGGCATTACAAAACCTCACGATCTTCCCGGAGACCGTCGTGCCTCTGGGTATCGGTCGACCGCGCTCGATAGCAGCCGTCGAAACAGCACTAACTACGCCGGAAAAGTTGCTCGCGTGTATCACTGTGCGTCCCGATCGTTCTGACGACACTGACGCGAAGTCGGCAGATCTGTTTGAAGTCGGCACGCTCGTGATGATTAAGCGCATGGAGCGAATCGATGCGGGCATGCGCATCATCGTGCAAGGCACCGAACGCATTCGCGTGGTTAGCTGGAAACAGGAAGACCCGCACCTGCGCGCTGTCGTTGAGATCCTGCCCGAGCCACGCACTGTGGATACAGAACAGGTCGAAGCCGCAAAACGCAATCTGCAACAGATGATCACCGAGGCTCTGGCTCTACTGCCAAACGTTCCTCCGGAAGTGCGAGTCGCGGTGCTGGGCCAGGTAGATGCGACACGACTGTCGTACTTCCTTGCCTCAATCCTCAATCTCGGCGTTGAAGAAGAGCAGAAAATGCTCGAGGCAAATACGGTCGATGAGCTCGTTCGTCACGCGCACACAAATCTCGCGCGCGAAGTTGAAATACTGAACCTGCGCTCGAAGATCGCGTCAGAAGCTCAGACTGAAATGGACAAGGCGCAACGCGACTACGTGCTGCGCCAGCAGATGCGTGCAATCCAGAAAGAGCTTGGCGAAGATGAAACGGGTGAAGCTGCCGAAGCTGAGTTGCTGCGCGAGCGTCTCGAAAAAGCCGAGCTGCCGGAGGAAGTGCGCGCTGAGGCGGATCGTGAGCTGAAACGGCTGCAACGTCTGCCCCCAGCGGCGCCCGACTATCACGTCATTCGTACGTATCTCGAGTTTATTCTCGAGCTGCCGTGGCTGAAGTCGTCGGAAGATAAACTCGATCTGGCCGAAGCGCGTCGCATTCTCGATGAGGATCACTACGGACTCGAAGACGTCAAGGAACGTATTCTCGAGTTTCTCGCCGTGATCAAACTCCGGCCGGATACGAAGAGCCCGATACTTTTGTTTGTTGGACCACCGGGAGTCGGCAAGACGTCGCTCGGAAGATCGATCGCGCGTGCACTCGGCCGCCAGTTTGAAAGAATGTCGCTGGGCGGTGTGCGCGATGAAGCTGAATTGCGTGGTCACCGCCGCACGTATATCGGCGCGATGCCGGGCCGGATCATTCAATCGATTCGTCGCGCGGGTGTAAACAATCCCGTGCTGATGCTCGATGAAGTCGATAAGCTCGGTAACGACTACCGCGGCGATCCGGCGGCGGCGCTGCTCGAGATTCTCGATCCGCAACAGAATTTTTCGTTCCGCGATCACTATCTCGATCTGCCGTTCGACTTGTCGAAGATCTTCTTCATCGCGACTGCAAACCAGCTTGGTCCAATTCCGGCGCCGTTGCGCGATCGCATGGAGATCATTCGTCTCGCGGGTTACAGCGATCGGGAGAAACTCGAGATTGCGCGTCGTTACCTCATCCCGAGGCAAACGACCGAGAACGGTCTGAACAACGCGCAACTGAAGATCACTGATGACGCAGTCGAGCTGGTCGCGGCGCGCTACACGCGTGAAGCGGGTGTGCGCCAGATGGAGAGAAACATCGGCAGCATCGCCCGCAAGGTCGCGCTCAAGATCGCGCAGGCGCAGGCGGAGACTGTCACTGTTACGGCCAACGATGTGCGCGAGTATCTCGGCCCGCCGCAGTTTTATCCCGAACAGGCGCGGAAGGAGTTGCCCGCGGGTGTCGCGACTGGTATGGCGTGGACCGAGATGGGCGGCGAAGTGCTGTTCATTGAAGCGACGCTGCTTCCGGGTGGTCGTGGCTTGACGATCACGGGCCAGCTTGGCGAAGTGATGCAGGAGTCGGCGCGCGCAGCGCAGTCGTACCTGTGGTCACACGCGGCGGATTTTGGCATTGAGCAGAGTATTTTCAGGGACTTCGGTGTTCACTTGCACGTTCCGGCAGGCGCGATTCCGAAGGATGGACCAAGCGCGGGCGTAACGATCACCTCGGCCCTCGCATCGCTCTACACCGGGAGACGCGTTCGGCCCGATACGGCGATGACCGGCGAAATCACGTTGTCAGGTCTGGTTTTTCCGATTGGCGGCGTGAAAGAGAAGGTGCTCGCGGCTCACCGCGCGGGTATTCGAAGGATCATTTTGCCGAACCGCAACGAAGCAGACATTGACGACATTCCTGAGGACGTGAAGAACGAGTTGCAGATAATTTTCGTGTCGGGAATTGCGGAAGTACTGGACGCCGCACTCGAAGTTCTCGTGGCTAATCCACCCCCACAATCACCATCTCTAATCGACACAGGGCATGGACGCCAGCCAGAGCCAGAACCTCTCACCGTCAAAGGCTAACCACAGATCCACAGATTACACAGAACGATCTCTGTGTAATCTGTGGATGGTTTTCTTATGGCAGCGCTTCGATATTGAAGAAGAACTTAAATGCGCCGGTCTGCTGTACTCCGAGCAGGAATTGCAGGTTAATGCTCTGTCCCGGAGCCAGAGGCGTCGGCATCGTTATTGTCCCCGCACTCATACTGCTATTGAGCGCGCCGCCCAGAGATTGAGTGGGCGGTTCTTCTACCGTCGTACCATTCACCGTCACGGAACAAGGCGGCGTGGCCGGTGAACCCGTTGCCGCGCAGGTCGCGGCATCGTTGATGCCGTTGACCGTGATCGTCATCGAGGTGAGCGCCCTCAAGTCAGCGATGGCGGTACTCGGCACCAGGAAGCTACTGAAATCGACGATACGGAAGCGCAACCGCGTGACCGGCGCACCTGTGTTGTTTACAAAGCGCCGTCTAACGGACATCGTTCCGAACATCTTGTTCGGCAACCCTGGCGTCGTGTCGCGGAGGCGGTTTGGATCCGCTGGTAACCCCTTGGTCGCATCGAGCGGCAACGTCAGAATCGATAGATTCAGTCGTGGACTGCCCAGATTCTGAGGACCTGGAGCTCCTAAACGCTGACCCGCAGGTGTCGAAGCGCCTGACGTATCCACAAAGATGAAGTCGTCAAGGTTGACACCCGAATCCGCGAGGAACCCACCGGTTGGACATAAACCAAACGTTGCCGGATTGCCCTTCTTACCACACTCATCGCGGAAGTAGCTGTATTCCAGCACACTGCCGGACATGGGCGTGAGCGTCGTGCTTTCACGTAACAGGTCACAGGTCCCACCCGTATTGAGGCCAAACCCGACCGCATCCCAACGTGTCAGACTCGAGAGATTTACCAGCGACGCCGTCTTGAATATCGCGACGTTGCGGTCATTCTCGATGTCCTCACTCAACACCTGATCGCCGCCCGCGGCTCCGGTTCCTCCATAGTTAGCAAGGCTGTAGGACGAGCCGACAAACAGGTAATGTCCGCGCGCCGGGATGGTCGTGCCATTCGGAATGACACCGATGAGAACCGGGCTCGCGTTGCAATCAGCGCCCATCTTGTACAAGCCATAGCCGTGCGCAGAGTCATTGATTCCGGAGCCGTCATTGACGATGTGCGGCTGGTTAGAGTTGTTATAAATCTCAACAAAGTCATCACCTGCGCCCGCTGGTCCACTCGTTCTCAGCTCACTAATCAGGATTTGGCTTACTTCAGGCACGATCAGGATCGTGCCGGTCGCCGTGCCCCGATCAATAGTGGCGTTCATCGGATTCGACAGAATGACGAGGAACGACTCGGGAGATTCACTCAGCTTGTTATCCGACAAAACAGGCACCAGTATTGTCTTGAACTGTTCGCCCTGCGCGAACGTGATAGTTCCTGTCGTGGTGGTGTAGTCCTCACCCGCTGTCGCGTGGTTAAGTGCGGGTGCTTCATCCTGCGTCGTGAAGTCCACCGACGCGCCGCCGGCAGGCGCCGGAGCACTCAGCGTGACTGTGAACACCATGTTGATAGAGCCAGATGAAGGTTCAGTGACCTGCGCATCCGCGATGCTCAGATTCAGGGCGACCTGAATGTTAACCACATCTGTGTCACTGAGCGGTCCACCGGTACCGGTGTTGCCGAGGTCGTTCGACGTAAACGTCAAGGTCGCTCCACCGGTGAAGCCCGCTGTTGGCGTAAAGGTCATGCCGTTGAGGGCCGCATTAAGGTTCACGAGCGTGCCGCGGAAAGTCATAGTCGCGTCCGCCGTGCCGTCACCAGCGCCGGTGCCGTTTCCATCGCTGAAGCTAAAGCTCAAGCCGCTCGTGCCGCTGAGTGTCAGCGTGCCGTTGGTGGCCGTCAGCGTTACCTGGATGGTGTTTGTTCCGGCGTCCGGATCCGCAATCGAGATTGCGTTTCCGCCCGCGAAAACAATCGGGGTGTTCTGCGCCGTGCCCTGTGGACCGGGCACGGTGTTGACTGGCGCATCGTTCACGGCGGTAATAGTGATACCGCGCGTTGCCGAAGCGGTACTGGTCCCGTCATCGACGGTAAAGGTCACCGTGCGCGTGGCAGTTGACGGGTTATCGCTGCTGTTCTGATAGGTCACCGAACGCAGCGCTGTCTGGTAGTTAGCAACCGTGGTCGTACCGGTAAGTGTCAGCACACCGGTGCCGCTGTTGTAATTACCTGTAATGCCGAGCTGGTTTGTGAATGCCAGCACGTCCTGACCGCTCGCGAAGTTTCCAGTAATCGCTACTGTTGCCCCTGTCAGGTTTGCACTGTCAGCATCCGTGATTGTCAGGCCAGAATCGATCGCAGTGGCCGCATCATTCTCGGTGTAAGACAGATTGCCGGCTGTGGCTGTTACTACCGGAGTATCGCCGACCGCATTGACTGTGATGCTGACGCTGTCAGTATCAGTCAAGGCACCACCGGTTCCCGTGTTGCCCTGATCATCGGAGATGATCTGGAGCGACGCCGAGCCATTGAAGTCTGCCGTCGGGTTGAACGACAGGCCATTCAGCGCAGTATTCACGGCTGCCAACATGCCGGTGAAGACCATCGTCCCGTCGTTAGTACCGGTACCAGTCGTGAACAATAATCCAGCAGTCGTGCTCAGGGTCACCGTGCCGTTTGTGGCGGTCAGGGTAATCTTGATCGGATTTGCGCCGAGGTCTACATCAGCGACGGAAATCTGATTGCCGTTGCCGGCCGAGAACACTTCCGCCGTGTCCTCGTTAGTGGACTGTGGTCCAGGCACGGTGTTCACCGGCGCATCGTTTACGGCGGTGATAGTGATGCCGCGCGTGGCCGATCCGGGAATGCTGATGCCATCAGTCGCAGTGAACGTGATCGTCCGCGACGTTGTCGGGTTGTCGCTGCTGTTCTGGTAAGTCACTGAACGCAGCGCCGTCTGGTAGTTAGCGACGGTCGTCGTTCCAGTCAGTGTCAAAACACCGGTGCCACTGTTGTAGTTGCCGGTGATTCCCAATTGGTTCGTGAACGCCAACGTGTCCTGAGCACTTACGAAGCCGGCGGTTATTGCTACTGTAGCTCCTGTCAGGTCGGTGTTGTCGCTGTCCGTGACAGTCAAGCCCGTATCAATCGCTACCGGGCCAGCATTCTCCGTGTACGAGAGATTGCCCGCTGTGGTTGTTACCACCGGAGATGCGTTCGGCGGACCGACGGTAATCGTGAACGATTGCGCGGCTGACGTGTCCGTGCCGCCGCCGTTGTCACTCAACGTCACGCTGAACGTGGCTGTACCGCTGGTGCCGTTGGTCGCCGCGTAAGTCAGCGTGCCCGTCGTTGCGTCGATCGCAGGTGCGGTCGAGAACGTCAGTGTGCCAGTTGTTCCTGTTGGGCTAAGGTTAAAGGTCAATATCTGACCCGACTCGTTTGGTCCAGGCGAGATACTGGTTGCGAAGTTAAGGACGGTTTGCGGTCCCGCGTCTTGAGCAACCGTTGGGGGATCAGCGGCGATGACGAACGACGGTGGATCGTTGACGGCCGTGATGTTGAAGCTGACGGTTGCGTTACCCGTCTTCGGATCCGAAACGCCGTTGGTTGTGCCGTCGTCAGTCACCGTGTAGGTGAAGCCGGCCGGACCAAAGAAGTTCGGCGTGGGCGTGAACTCAACGTTGGTGCCATTAATCTGAACAGTGCCGCCGATCGGACTGCTGACAGCCGTGATGTTGAGCGTCTGACCACTCTCGTTAGCAGCGCCCTTGTTTGTGTCGTTGGCAAGCAGCGTCGCAAACGGAATCGTATAGACTCCCGAATCCTCCGCGATGTCGGCAATCGTGTCGTTGGTTGGCACCGGAGCGTCATTCACCTCAGTTACTGTCACGACAAACGTATCGGTGGCCGTTCGGCCATTGGTTGCCGTTACGGTTACCGTGATTGTCGCCGTTCCGTCTGATGGGGTGTTGGCGTCGGGCGCCGGTGTGATATCGAGAGTTCGCGACGTACCCGAGCCGTTGATAACGAGGTTGGCGTCCGGGATCAGCGTCTGGTTGCTGGAGGTTGCTGTTACCGAAGTGATCAACGAACCCGTGCCGTCACCAATATTAAATGTGATCTGCGGCACTGCCGTGTCTTCGGCCGTCGTCTTATCGGTGATGTCGTCAACAGTCGGATGCGCTTCGTAGGCGCCGATGTCGACTGTCTGGATCGCGTCTGGATCGTTGGAGTCAGCGACGCGCGGGAAGAAGATGGTCGGTGAGACCATGCCACGCTGATCGACCGGCAGAGTTTCAGCCGTCGTCGTGTCAGCGTCGAGGTCAAACGGATCTTGCGGCAGGTTGGCATTGCTGCCCGTCTCAATCGCCAGACTTCCCGACAACAACGCATGTGTTTGAGTTGTGCCGCCGTTATTGGCAAGCGGTCCAAGGCCCACATTCGCGAGCGGGACGTTTACCTGGTTGTTGTTGGCACTCGTTAAGCCGCCGGAACCGCCCGTTCCGATCAGGTTGAACGAGCTGGCGCTTGATGTATCGACCGTGCCGCTGATGTCATCGGCAGTATCCGCCGACGGGTTATTCTCATTCACGTTACCCGCGACGATCGTGTTCTTAAGGATGACGGTGCCTGCGTGTGCGCGGATACCGCCACCGTCGCCGGCATTGTTGCTGTCGGAATCGGCGGTGTTGTTTGTAATCGTGGTGTTGATGATCGTCGCTATGCCGCCGAGTGTAATGAGACCACCACCACTACCGCCGGCGGTATTGCCGCTGATGGTCGTGTTGATGAGCGTCAAACTCGTTCCGGTGGCAGTGGTGCTGATAGCGCCGCCATCGGCTCCAGCGGCGTTGCCAAAGAAAGTGGAATTGACGACGGTCAAAGCGCCGTTGTTGATGATAGCCCCGCCATCCCCGGTGGTGCTGCCGCCGGTGAAGGTCAGGCCAACGATACCCACCGTCCGGGCGGCGTTGATATTGAACACGCGGTTCGTAGTACCACCGCTGAGAGTCACCTGACTCGTACCTGCGTTGATTGTCAGGTTCTTGTCGATGAGTATCTCGCTTGCCAGCGTGATTGTTTGCGGCGTGGCGAACACACCTGAGTCAAATGTAATGGTGGCGCCGTCGCAAGCGTCGGTAATCACCTGACGCAGACTGCCTGCGCCGGTGTCCGCCGTTGTCGTAACCACACTGGAGCCGCACACCGTATGATCTTCGGTGTCCAGGCTCGTGTTGAAGTTAGTGTCACCTGCATAAGTAGCAGTGATGGTGCGAGTGCCAGTGGTGTTCAAAACCAGCGAGCACTGGCCGGTTGCTACCGGCGCATTGCAGGTTTCTGCACCACCACTCACCGTTACCGTCACATTGCCTGTCGGCGTGCCCGCTCCGGGCGAGTTCACCGTCACGGTCCACTGAACAGTTACTGACTGCCCCGGCGTTGAAGGATCCGGAAGATCGGACGTAATCGTCGTCGTGGTATCGGCCTTATT
>DATHTI010000228.1:0-22097 GCA_035463335.1 Pyrinomonadaceae bacterium
GATATAACGGAGTGGGTTGTTATAAGCATATTGGTACTTGTTCAAAGACTGAGGCTTTCGCAGGTCGGCATAGAAAGTCGGATTGTTCGCAGCATCATCGACGAAGTAGTACAACTCATCCGGTCCACCCGTGAATTCGTCCGGTGAAGTGAATCTTCCCTGGATTGAGGAATAGTATCTGGCAAGGAAGTAGTCCAGCCCTGTCTCAACATCCCGTTCCTTTGTAGTGAACTGCGGCCTGACGCCATCACCACTTGCATAACCATTGGCAACTGAACGCCCGCCAGCGGGAGCAAACAGTTCTTCTCCAAAAGGCAGATAATCGTGACGCTTCAAGTTGGCTAACGTACCGGTTTGGTCGACGATCATTCGTGGGGTGCCGAGGTGATCAGTAACCAGCCATTGCACTTTCGCGCCGCCGCCCGCGCCCGAACTAATGGCGACATTCGAGAGCGTGTCTCCATTTCCGTATAAAGCACTGTCAACCAATAACGGATAAGTCGGTGTGATGCTGCTCGTGTAAAGCAGCGCGCCGTTCTTGCGATACTTCATCACGCCGCCTTCCACTCCTACCCGCAACTTATCTCCGGTCGCGTAGCTGCCAAACGTCCCGCGTGAAACACCACCTTCGTAAATATAGATTGTGCCGCCTATCACTGGATGAATGGCAAAGTCAACGTCTGTGTAATCGGAATTGCTATTGCCATTGCTTAACCCAACGAAACGGTGTGTCGTCGTGTCGGGAACAGTGATTTCCATATAGCCATCACCAGCAGCGATCGACTGCGTTGAAGTTGCTCCCGCATTTGCCCAACCCGTCGCCGCCGTCTTCGTCAGGCTGTTGCCATTCACAGATACGCCGGCCACGTTGGTCCAACTCACATTCTGAGCTGCCGTGACAGGCTCCGCCGTTACCAGCAATTGACCGTTGCGATAGCCATACTCCTTCTGCGGACTACCCGCTGCGCCATTAGCCGTATATTCGGCGACCAACTCACCATCGATGCCGTAGATCTGCCACGTTTCCTGACCGTCAATCTTGCGCCGCACGCGCTGCCCATCGACGTTGTAGGTGTACTCCTGCCACTGGTTATTGCCACCCCACGCGCGGGTCATTTTGTTTTCAGCATCATACTCGCGCGCACCTGCGCCGGTGTAAGTATCATTTGTCAGGTTGCCCGCTGGATCGTAATTCATCGTGCCGGCTTGTCCGCCGGGCACACCAAGCCTGTTGGTAGCCGTATTCACGGTGAACTGCTTGTTGTTGATTCCCGTACCCCACGTTTGCGTAGCATCAATCGTGCGATTGCCGTAGCGGTCGTAGGTGTATTGCTGGCGAAACTGTTGTTGCCAGTTACCCCAACCTGTGGCCACACTCATGCGCTGTTCGACCACACTGGTAAGCCGGTTCAAAGAGTCATAGCTGTAGCTATCTTCGATAAGCGTGTCGGCCTGGTCCAACGTGGCGTTCTCAGGCGGGATCCAGGTCTCGGCAAAGCGCACGTTACCATTGTTGTCAGTGCCGCTCTGTCCCCACACGTGGTTGCTGCTGTAGTAGAGAATCAGGCGACCACGATTCCAATCCCAGGTGTCGTTTACGCTGCTGAGCCGCGTGTCAAAGATCTGTCCGCGACTGTTGTAGAACGATTTGTGGTAGAGCGGCGTGTTAGTCCCGAATTGTTCCCACGTGAGCGCGCCCAATGTCGAATAACTTATATTCGTGGCGTACGAGCGAGTAGTACCGTCACCGAGGTTGCCAGTAAAACTGCCGGTGCGGCCTGCTGTATCGTAGCTGTAGGTAATGGTGTGACCCGAGGGATAGGTAGCGGCAGTGACACCTCCCGCCAGATTGTAGGTACGTGATGTCTGATATGTCGGACCCCAGGCACCATTCAGTTTGAATAGTTGTCGTTGCACCTTCGGTCTGCCGAGCGCATCGTAAGTATCTATTGCAGTTTGCTCGACATTGCTGCCGACGGTGTTGTTTCCCGCCGTGTAGCTATACCAAAGTCGACCTTTGCCGTTGGTGGCGCCATCATAGAATCTCGTAATGTCCGGTACATTCGGATTGCCGATCGTCGTGTTCGAGTAATTGACAGAGGTGTTGCGGTTCAGCGCGTCGTATTCGTAGATGGTAACAACGCTGCGCGCATCTGTTTTCTGAGCGAGGTTGCCGTTGTTGTCGTACTGATAGCTAATGGTGCCGTTCTCGGGGTTGCTGGCGGAAGTCAAACGAGATAGAGAACTGTAGCCGAAACTACGCGTCTGACTGCCCTGGTTAACGGTGGTGAGATTACCGAGCGCGTCGTAGCCATAACTCGTCGGCTGTACGGGCGAGGAGGTTGTTCCGAGATTGCCGCTAGCGTCCGGCTCATCCACACGAGTTAGTCTTCCCAGGCCATCGGTCATACTACGACGAACTTTCCCGGCCTGGTCGGTCACGGTCGTAAAGTTTGCATCGTAAGTCGTAGATATCAGGCCGGTGGACGAGGTGTTTGCTCCCCACGGCGCAGGCGCACTCGCGCCGCCAAACGTTTGCACTTCGATCACGTGGCCGGCCTTATCAGACTTGGCTCTGGACCAACCCATCGTCGCTTCACTACCCGCGCTCGCACTCGTGGCCGCACGATACGGATTCGAAGTCAGGACATAGGAGAAGCTGCCGCTGTACTGATAGCGCGTCTGCACCTTGATTCCCGTCGTCTCATCCGTGGCACTTTGCGTCGTCGCATCCTCCAACTGTCGCGTGAGACGCACTCGTCCCAGTTGATCGTAATGCTGGATCTTCACCAGCTTTTCATCACCCACTGTGTTGAGATCAGACTTGGTAATCACGCGCCGGTTGACATCCGAATACGACGTGCTGGTCCGCGTCTCTTCCGGCTTGCCTTCCGCGGCTTTCACGAGCGTCGGGCGGCCAAAGACATCGTATGTAGTTGCAGTTGAGACGTTATTGTCGACGTCCGTCGCGCGTGTCACTGCTCCGGTAGAAAAATCAAATTCACGAGTCTCAGTGCGCTGCACACTCGTCTGGTAGGCTGTCTTAATCTGTGTAGGATAGAGATCAGTAAAGCCACCTACATTGCCGTAAACAAACTGCGTCTGGTGGCCACGCGCATCGGTGCCGAGAGTTGGATTTCCGTAACTGTCGTACTGTTGAGAGACAGAGATCGAGTTGCCACTCGTGAGTGGATTACTGTAGGCGCCTTTTGCCGAGTCCCAACTCCTCTGCTGCGTGAGATTGCCGGTTGTGGCAGCATTGTCATAAGTGAATTCAGTGCGCGCTAGCGTCGCCGAACCGTTGCTCACCTCCGTTACCGCGACCGCATTTCGTAGAGCCGGTGCCGTCGCGTTCCAGTAGCTGTTCGCGTTGTTGGAACTACTGTCAGAAGCATCGGGCGTAAAGTAGGCCACGGTGTTTGTCGTCACTCGTTTCACAACCGCGCCTGCCGGAATACCTGTAGGCAGTGAGAAGGGCCCGCCACGAGACACACTGCCGTAATCTACCCAGTCGTATTCAGCGATGCGGGTGACGTTGCCGTTCTTGTCGTAGTTATAGTCCTTGATCGCAGTCTTGCTAAGATTTCCAATCGCGTCTCGTATGGACGTGAACTCAGTCTTCACATAACTATTGACGTACTGCGGATTGTAAGGATCGACTCCGGTATACTCGTCGTAAGCTGAAGTCGAGAAGAAATTCTGCGGTCGATTCGCGTGCCAGATCTTTTCGATAATGGTGCCGTCCGCATTTTCCGTTTTATAGTTTTGTTGCGCGTAGATCCATTGCCTCACGATACCGCCGTCAGGCGAAACAATGCAGCTTCCGCTGCCGACGATTGGGTCGATGCAATAATTCCATGTTTCAGTAACAGGCGTTGCAGTACCATCATTTTGCTGCTGGTAAGTCAGCGTTTTTTGGGTAATGACGTTACTTAGAACATCGCGCCACTGGTAACCCAGTCCGGGGCCGTTTTGCCCGTCCAAATAATATTGATATTGCGCCTGCGCACCTGTCGGCGTCGTTACCGAATTCAGCTCGCCCCAGCCGTTGGCAGGTGTGCAGCACGGACTACTGCCAGAATCGGGAGCGTTGTAGCCAAAGACATATTGCAAGCCACCCGTCGCTGCCGGAAGATCAATCCTCGAGACCACAAACTGTGAGCCCAGCATGTCCGGATACCCGTCGGCACTGTCATGACTGAAGTGTTCCGGCACAGCAGTGGAATAAGTCTTAAAGACCTGGATGCCCTTCCAATACACGTGATAAGTCAGATCAACGCCACCCACTCCAGGCACGTGAATGACGTCCCCACCGCTGACGCCGCCATACTCGATCACGATCTTGCGACCGAGTTGGTCCATCAACTGCGTCGCCAGATGGCCGTTGTAAGTGGTAGAGCTGAACTCGACATAATTACCGTTGCGATCGGTGATGCGGCTGCCGAAATTCGTGACCTTGGTGCCGTCAGGAAAAGTAAGCGTCCAGGGATTATTCCAGGGGTTGCTGTCGGAGTCGTGCTCGACCTCGAGTCTGATGTAAGTGCCGTCAAACGTGTAGTAGATGACGTTGTTCGTGAAATAAGGAACATCCTGAACATAGCCGCCGACATATCTCGACTGATAACCATCCGGACGAATGTCGGAATAGCCCTGATCGATGAGGGAACCAACGCGCGGCATGAATTCGTGCAGGCTGCCGTCAGGAAAGGCCACTTTCACTTTGTAATGATAGATAGTCTCCTGGGCTGGATACTGCGGCGCCATCTCAGGAGGATACTGGTACATACGATCGATCAGTTGCAGCGAGTAGCCCGTGCCGTAATGCCAGCCGCCCTCATTACTGGTTACCAGCATATTGCGCACCACCGTATGCGGTTCACCAAACAGGAGATGGTCCCAATCCTGGTACCATTGCAATTGGCTGTCATAGAGCTTGGAGCTGTAGTGCAGGTTTAGTTGGCCTGAAAAACCGCCACGTCCGGGGGGCAGCTTGCCGAGCGGCAGGTGCAGACTGACACTTCCGTTGTTGGAGTTAATCGTTTCAATATCCGAGAGCGCGTAAGTAGCACCTGGTTGAAACCCTCGCTGAGGTGTCGAGCCCTGGCCCAGCGCCACCGAACAGAGTGTGGGAATAAGACAAAGTGCTGCTATCCGGATGCATGCCGAAAACAAACGTGTGTGGGCCATGATGCTCTCCTTGGGAGTGGTTGTGGGGTAAGGATTTTTCGCTCGTTTAATTAGCAAATGCTCCATCATCAGCGCGCGCACTGAATCCTGCCGTGCGCACGATGAGCACAAACACTGACTCGCCATTCTCAAAACGTTCAATACGCCGCGCTACTTGCTGGCCTTGCTCCCGGGCCCAGTCGCCCAGTCTCTCTTCAACTTTTACGGTTGAGCCATTGCGATTGATCTCGTAGGTCACTCGCTCCAGCAGTAACGTCTCGGAATTGAAGTAATAGAGTTTTATACGCTCGCCCTGATCGGCCGAGGTGTTTACCCGATCTGCGACTTTGTAGACGTCGAAATACGGTCCGCTGTAATCGGCAGACAAACCGTCATCAAGACGAAAACGCGAACCGAGAAAACGCATCGCCATGCCTTGCATCTGAGTGTCGAAGAAATGTTCCGCCGTGCCATAAACAAGCGTTTCAATTAGATCCTGCTCGGCTGTATCAAGAGAATTCGCGGCTTTGGCCTCGTTACCATCGAAAGCGATGACTCGCGTTTGATTACCTTTTTGCCTGGTCAGACGTAAGCGCGCCGGGAACTCCGAAACTGCCGTCACTTCCTCGGCTTGTGAATCGTTAGCTCGAGTGAGTGTGCCGGTGAGGCTCAGACGTTCTCTTCCCGGCTTCTCGAGCCGGTCGCCCATCGCCTTCAGGTGCCACACCAGCTTCGGTGAGAGGGCACTGGCGCGAATGTACGCTCCGCGTTTTGTTCTTGCTGGACCAGGCGCACTCTGGCTGCGAGCGTTTGAGTCTTTCATGTATGCACTGCGTAGCTTCCCGTATGCGGCAAACGTCAGCGCGGTCAAAACCAGGCATGCAATAGCCAGCGCTGGCCATAGAACTCGGTGATTTGTTTTCATTGCGCTCTCCTTACGTATAAAACATCGGTGCTGGACCAGGCACCGCTCTCAATGGCTCTATGTTACTGAGATTAATTCAGAGAGTATTGAACAATCGAAACCTTTTTATATAGGTGCACGAGGTGCGAGAAAAAAATTTTCTTGACAGGTCCATGTGGCGGCAGTATATATGGCGCCACAACATATGAGCACGCCATCTATACTGGATCGGGAAGTAAAACGCGGTAGTGCGGAGATGTTGATTCTGGCGCTGGTAGAAGATCGGCCCCGCCATGGCTACGAAATCGCGAAGCTGATTGAGCAGCGCTCCGAGGGAGTGCTGCAATTTCACGTGGCCTCGCTTTACCCACTGCTTTATCGCCTGGAAGAGCGCGGACTCATTCAGGGCCACTGGGTGGAAAAACCCGGCCAGCGGCGCCGCCGCTTCTACAAATTGACCGCCGCCGGACGAGAAATCCTGAAACAACACCGCCGCACCTGGAAAGAGTTCTTTGCAGCCTTGGACCGCGTCGCCGGCATCAACCCGGCCTGAGAGAATCACGGAGTTAACCGAGCTATACCGATGCACGACTGGAAGAACGAAATCCGTGAAGCTCTCTCTCATCTGGCCTTACGACCGCTGCGCGAGACCGAAATCGTCGAGGAGCTGGGCCACCACCTCGAGGACCGTTATGAAGATCTGTTGCTCCAGGGTTACGCGGAAGATGAGGCCGTGAAAAAAACCCTGTCCGAGTTTCGACAGAACGAAAGGATCCGCGATCTACGCGAACTTCAGCGCGCTTATTCGGAACCGATCGAATTGGGACAGGAACACCGAGCGAGCCGGACGGCAGGACTCTGGGAGGACTTGCGTTATGCGTTTCGCATGCTCCTGAGCCAGCCTGGCGTGACCCTGATTGTAATTCTAACTATGGGGCTTGGAATCGGGGTGAACACGACTCTTTTTAGCACCCTCGAGCTGCTCGCGTTTCGCCCTTTTGATTTTCCTAACCAGGACCGGCTCGTGACCCTTTTCGAGCGACATCGCGAGACTGGCGTCACTAGCAGGTCGGTAACGCCGGGCGATTTCGCCGACTGGCGCGAGCAGAATCAGACCTTCGAAGAGCTGATCGCTACCAGATCGAGTTACTTCGATCTCGCTAACGCCGCGCAACCAGAGCGTTTGTCAGGAAACTTTGTTTCCACCGGTTTCTTCACCACGCTGGGAACGCCGGCGGCCCTGGGACGAACCTTTACTGCCGAAGATCACGAGACCAGCAAAAACCACGTCGTCGTTCTGAGCGACGGTCTGTGGCGCACTCGCTTCGGAGCCGATCCGCAAATCGTCGGACGCTCAGTCAAGCTCAACGAAGAAACACACACGATTGTGGGAGTGATGCCGCAAAACTTCCATTATCCAGTCGATGAAGGCCAACTTTGGATACCGCTACTTTCTGATCCGAGTGATCGTTCACGCCGGGATCATAATCTTCGGGTAGTCGGGTTGCCGCGCAGCGGCGTAAGTCTGACGCAAGCCGCCGAAGATCTGAACCGGATCGCGATAAATCTTCAGTCAGAGTATCCCGAGACAAATCGCGGCCGGGAGGTCCGCGTAGTGCCCCTCGTAAAGGACGCGACGCGCGGCGTGCGAGTCGCAGTCCCTTTCATGTTTATCTCAGTGTTGCTCGTTTTGCTGGTCGCGTGCGCCAACGTCGCCAATATCCTCCTCGTGCGCGCGGCGGCCAGACAAAGAGATATCGCGATCAGGCTCGCACTCGGCGCCGGTCGCTTGCGCGTGATGCGGCAGTTGCTTGCGCACAGTCTTTTGCTTTCCGGTTTCGGTGGATTGCTCGGACTGTTGATGGCCCATTTCGGGATCAACGCAATGAGGAGCATGCCTCAGGACTTCTCAATGTTTATTCCTGGCTGGAGCAGGATGGGGATCGATCAGACGGCGCTTGTCTTTACCCTGGCCGTTTCGGTTTTGACTGGAATTCTGTGCGGACTGGTACCCGCGTTGATCGGGACCAGAGTCGAGCTCAATCAGGTTCTAAAGGATGATGGTCCAAGCGTCCTCGGCAGAGCCTCGAATCGCACGACACGTTGGCTGGTGATCGCTGAAGTCGCTTTTTCCGTCGTCCTGCTCGCCGGTGCCGGGATAATGTTCCGAAGCTTTCAACGATTACTGCACACCGATTTCGGAGTCGAAGCCACGAACGTATCGACCATGCAGCTCTCCCTTTCAGGTGAAAGGTACGCGGCCGCACAAGCTCGAATAAATTTTGCGGACGATCTTGTCGAAAGAGTTTCTGCGCTGCCGGGAATCACCAACGTCGGTTTAGCTACAACAGTGCCGCTCGGGTACGTCTACAACCACCGCCAGCTCGCCGGCACCGGCAACACAGTTTTTGCCGGCGAGGACAGGCGGTCCGTGACCTTCCGAACCATAACGCCCGGATATCTCGAGGCGATCGGCACGTCCTTACGACAAGGGAGGGCATTTACAGAACACGATCGTGAGGGCACGCCACGAGTCGGGTTGGTTAATGAAGCCTTTGCTAAACAGTTTTTGCCGGGTAAGCAGGTAATTGGCGAAAACTTCTCCTTAAATGATGGTCAACGATTTGAAATCGTCGGCCTGGTAGCTAATGTCATCAATGATGACCTGGACGAACGAGCTGACGCCGAAATTTATGTGCCTTATGCGCAGGAACCCAGCCGCGATGTCTTCCTGGTGACGCGTTCTGATTCCAACTCGGATGCCTTGATCCAGACCATCCGCGGGGAAGTCAGCGCCGTAGACCCTTCGGTGCCCGTCTTCAAAGTAAAACCCTTGCAGCAATATCTCGACGAGCGATTGTCAGCAAAGAAACTGGCCGTGTATTCCCTGGCCGTAGGTGCCTTGATCGCTTTGCTGTTAGCGGCCGTTGGGATCTATTCGGTCGTGGCTTATTCAGTAACGCAACGAACGCATGAGATTGGATTGAGGCTCGCCCTGGGCGCAAGCCGCAGCGACATTCTCAAGTTAATAGTTGGATCAGGATTGCGCCTCGTGCTCATTGGCATCGCGATAGGACTTGCGGGAGCTCTCGCCTTGACGCAACTGTTGAGCGGATTATTGTTCGGCGTCAGCGCACGTGACCCACTCACGCTTGCCGGGATCGTCTCGATTCTCGCTGCCGTGGCACTGCTCGCCTGTTATATCCCGGCCCGGCAAGCGATGAAGCTGGATCCTTTAAACGCCCTCCGGTATCAATGACACATTAGAGGTTTCGTGAGATGGACGATGAATCACTGAGAACGCTTGAACAAGCATTTCCGCAATGGCTTGAAAGGGTCAGGAACATCCTAGAGCAGCGTTTTGCCGAACGATACAAGCTCTCAGAGATTGCTGCGGAAGCTGGTGTTCATCCCGTTCACTTAGCGCGCGAGTTTCGGAAACATTACGGCTCTTCAGTCGGAGAGTATCTCCGGAGGATGCGAATCGAATATGCGTGTCGCGAGCTCATGGCTTCGAACCTGGCAGTTATAAACATCGCTTTCGCCGCTGGTTTTGCCGACCAGAGTCACTTTTCCCGCACTTTTAAGCGCCTTTGTGGTACAACCCCCGGCAGATACCGGGCCTCTGTGGGCAAATAAATTATCTGAGGTGAGCGGTGAGGATTTCACTGGTCGTATTCTTATTGACGATGCTGGCCGTGCCGCGTTGGACCGTGCAAACAAGTGGTGTTACTCACCGGCTGCGTGGGGTGAGCGCGGTTAATGAGCAGGTGGCCTGGGCCAGTGGCGCAGGCTCGACTGTCCTCCGCACGACTGATGGCGGACAAACGTGGCAAAAGCTCAACGTCACTAGTGACGCACTCGACTTTCGCGATATCGATGCGATCGACGCGCAAACTGCTTACGTGATGAGCATCGGTAATGGACCACTCTCGCGCATCTACAAAACCACAGACGCGGGCAAGACGTGGAACCTGCAATTCAAAAACGAAGACGAAAAAGCATTCCTCGATGCGATGTCGTTCTGGGATGCAAATCACGGTATCGCGTTCGGTGATTCAGTTGATAAGCAGTTTTACATACTCACCACCGCTGACGGCGGTCGCACCTGGGCGCGTGTGCCTACAACAAACCTGCCGCCCGCGCAGGAGAATGAAGGCGCGTTTGCTGCGAGTGGGACCAACATCGCCGTGTTTGGGAGGTCGCACGCGTGGATCGGCACCGGTGCGGCGGCAAAATCGCGCGTCTTGCGCACCGTAGACAGTGGTCGGACGTGGCAGGTTGCCGACACGCCACTCGCCTCAGCACCATCAGCCGGAACCTTCTCGATTGCTTTCCGTGACGCAAAGCACGGCGTGATTGCCGGCGGTGATTACCGGAAAGAACAGGAAGCGGTCGACAACCTGGCAGTCACAAGTGACGGTGGCATCACGTGGACGCTTGTGAAAGGCTTGTCAGGCTTTCGCTCGGTTGTCGCTTACGTGCCGGGCACGAAGACGCCGACACTGATCGCGCTTGGACCATCAGGTGGCGACTACTCGCTGGACGATGGCCGCACGTGGAGCCGGATCGATGGTCCAGGTTTTGATACTTTTAGTTTCGTGCGCGGTAAGCATATCGGTTGGGGCGCCGGAGCCGAGGGCAAAATCGGTAAACTCACTTTCAACGATTAGCCACAAAAAGGCACAAAAAGCACATAAGCTGAAAGGAGTTCAGAGTTCAGCCTTTAGGCTGCGGTCTCGGGCTTCACGCGAGCAAGCTAAAGCTTGAACTCTGAACTTCCAGCTTATGTGCTTTTTGTGCCTTTTTGTGGCTAAAAATTTTGTGCCTTTTTGTGGCTCTATCGGGCTTCAGTGCTGCGCGCGGCGTTCTTCATGTATTTCTTGACCGCATCCTCGAGATTCGCGGCACGTCCCCAGCCAAAACCCGTGGTTTGAAAACGCACGATGCCTTCGTGATCGATCACGATATAGGTCGGATACGCCCGTATGTTGAAGGCGTTCAGAATCTTTCGACTCTCGTCGCGATACTGCGGCCAGACCATCCTGTTCTTCTCAGTGAAAGCTTTCCACACTTCCTCGTCACGATCCGAGCTGATCCCGATCAACATAAACGACGCCTCTTTCGAGAAGCGCTTGTGCAGGCTGCGAAGCTCTGGCACTGACTCAACACACGGCGGACACCACGTTCCCCAAAAATCCAGCACCACAACCTTGCCCTTGAGGTCCTCGAGCGTGATGTGCTCACCCTGCAACGATGTGAACGAAAAATCGGGAGCATAGTTTTCACGCGCACGCCGCGGGTTCTCGGCCAGCTTGCGCGCAGTCTCGGCATAGCTTCCTCTCGGTTGCGACTTGAGGTACTGCTTGATTTCTACAATGCCTTCGTCGTCGCGATTCAACTGCAGGAGGACCACGCCGAGGTTGTAATGGATTATTGGCCGCTCGTTGTCGAGCGCGAGTGCCTGGCGAAAGACAGCCTCCGCTGCCTGAAGCTTCTTCTGATCTTTTTTATCCGCCTGGGCCTGAAGCGCCAGCCCTTTGTTGTTGTACGCCTTGACCAGAAGTTGTTTGTCACCGCCGGCAAATTCAATCACCTTGTCAGACGATTCGATTGCGTTTTTGTAAGCTTCGAGCGCGAGATACGTTTCCGCCAGCCAGCCGTAACATTCAGCGCATTTCTTCTCGCGCATCTCATTCGCGCGCTTGAAGCTTTTTAGCGCTTCCTCATAGCGGCGCTGGCGGAAGAGTGTTTTGCCGCTTTCGAGCGTCTCTTCGTAGGTCGGGTCCTGGGCGCTGGCGGTCCAGCGCTGCGGTGAGTTGAGTAATGGACCCACAATTCCAACCGAAATCAAGACCAGGAGTGTTGTGAGTCGACCAGTTCGGGTAGTAAGCATGGTCCGGGCCCTCCAAGTGGCCCCGCATCATATCACCAGTTTTGATCTGCGTAATCCGTAAAATTGTGTAAGCTTGGCCGATGACTGAAAACAACGAAACCTGCCCGTGCGGCTCGGGTGCTTCCTTCGCGGACTGTTGCGAGCCGATCATCAAAGGCACACGCGAAAGCGAGACGGCAGAAGAGCTGATGCGCGCCCGGTATTCCGCTTTTGTGACTCATGCCATCGACTTCATCGTCGCTTCCACTCATACACGCACGCGCAACGAAATCGATCTTTCTTTTATTCGCGAGTGGTCGGAAACATCGACGTGGCGTGGACTGGAAATCCTGGAAACGAGACAGGTCAACGACAAAAAGGCGTTCGTGTCGTTCGAAGCACAGTTCACGCAGAAAGGCGAAGACCACCGCCATCGTGAGAAGAGCCTGTTCGAGCGTGAGAAGGGAAATTGGCGGTTCGTGACCGGCGACGAGCTGAAAAATCCAACCGTCAGATATGAAGCGCCACTGCCCGGCCGCAACGATCCCTGCCCGTGCGGCTCAGGCAAGAAGTTCAAAAAGTGCCACGGATCAGCTGGATAGGTCGGAATTTTTTATCCGCATCATCTGCGGTTATAATTCCGAGTTATAGGAGACGTGAGAATATAAATGCAGTACGCAGTTGAACAAGTTAGTGACGAAGGTTTATTAGACGCTTATTCACGTGCGGTGATCGAAGCCGCGGAGAAAGTTAGTCCGTCAGTTGTTTACATTCAGGTAACCGCCCAGGTAACAGGACGCCCGGCTGGACGTCAGGGTCGCCGACAAGGTCCGCAGGAGGTCACCGGCAGTGGCTCCGGGTTTGTCTTTACGCCGGACGGGTTCATTCTTACAAACAGTCACGTAGTCCACGGCGCGTCGCAGATCGACGTCACGCTCATGGATGGTCGCCGCTTCCAGGCACAGTTGACCGGCGACGATCCCGACACGGATCTGGCGGTGATTCGCATTGCCGCGCCGAACGTCGTGCCGGCGGAGCTGGGAGATTCGCACTCGATCCGCGTGGGGCAGCTAGTGATCGCGATCGGAAATCCGTTCGGGTTTCAATATACCGTGACGGCGGGCGTGGTGAGCGCGCTCGGACGATCGCTCCGAGCACAGTCCGGCAGGCTGATGGATGGAGTTATCCAGACGGACGCCGCATTGAACCCGGGGAATTCCGGTGGGCCACTCGTCAACTCGCGCGGCGAAGTGATCGGTGTGAACACCGCCACGATTCTTCCGGCGCAGGGAATCTGTTTCGCGACGTCGATCGATACCGCGAAGTTTGTGGCGGCTCGATTAATTCGCGACGGGAAGATCAGTCGCAGTTATATCGGTGTCGCGGGGCAGAACGTGCCTATACCGCGGCGGATTGTTCGCTTCTACCAATTGCCGGTCGAGACGGGCGTGCTGGTCATGTCGTTTGAGACTAATGGCGAGGCGAGTGCGGCGAAAGAAGCCGGACTGCTCGCGGGCGATCTGGTGGTTGAGTTTGATGGGTTTCCGATTCGCGGTATCGACGATCTGCACAGGTTGTTGACTGATGAGCGGATCGGGAAGCGTGTGCCCGTGACGGTGATTCGCGGCGTGCAAAAGTTGACCGTCGAGCTTGTACCCAAAGAAAAGCAGTAACACGGATTAACGCGGAATTTAATTCCGGAATTCCTGGCTGACCATCAGGCCACGCATGCCGCCCTCCATGACGCCGACCCCGACTCGGCCGAATTGGGGGCGCAGGATGTTTGCACGGTGGCCCGGAGAGTTCATCAGGCCGGTGTGGGCCACGGGGATCGTCGGCGCGAGCGCGAGGTTCTCACCGGCCGTGAGGAAACGCACGCCCGCATCACGCATGCGATCAAACGGCGTGAGTCCTTCCGGCGTGTCGTGCGCAAAGTAGCCACGCGCAAACATGTCCGCCGAATGGCGCCGCGCCACTTCCGTCAGCTCGGGATCGGGCGCCAGCGGATTCAAACCCGCAGCTACTCTCTCCTGGTTAACGAGATCCAGCATCTGCTTTTCCAGATCCGGACGAGGCCTCGTGTTCTCGACTTTGAATGGAAGAGTGACTCTCTCATCCGAATCCGGACGAACCGTGAGCATGTTGAGCGAGCGCGCGATCGCCTCACCGAACACCGGCCGGAGCTGCCCTTCGAGACGCTCCGCATAAACTGCCAGTCGATTGACGAGCGCGCTGTCACGCGTGCGCTCACTCAAACCCTCACTCAACGGGATCGCGAGCAGCAATGCCGAGAGGATCGCGACGATGATCAATCCATTCACGAAGCCGGGAATGAGGCCAAACACCCGATTGACCTGCCGCTCATCAATGTCTTCCGGTAAACGTCGCAATAGCGCGAAACCAATCGCGTGCACGATGACACCTACGAACACCGCGATCACCACAAACGCAATGGGCTGATCCCACACTTCGGACCACACGTCGATACGGGGTCCAAGCCAGCGCGCAAGCGGCTGGTAATAACGCAGTCCTGCGAGCAAGCTGAGTATCCAGCCCGCGAGGTCGAGCACGCCATGAATGAAGCCACGCCGGTATCCATTGAGCACGCTCAAGAGGATCACGACGACGAGCAGAATGTCGATCGGGTTGATTGCCATTTGCGATTAATTTCTAAACCACACATTACACAGATCTATTAACGAAGATCTATGGAATGTGTGCTGATGCATTTTTCCGCACGTCGATCCGAAAATTTGCAGTTCAAATTTAGCAATTGCAAATCAAGGTTTTTGAATATTCTCTGGATGCAACTTGATAATCGGCTTATAATTACGGCGCTTTTCCTCAGATAGAAGCGGCTGCGCAGCTTGGAACAATAACTGCGTCTTCGCGAATCGCCTTTGTCTCCCCCAAACTTAAGGCACAATTCATCAATTTGTTGATCCCTAGATCAACGGATTCAAAGCCAAGCAAGAAGACGGAAAATCAGGAGATTTGCTATGAGTAAACTCAGAATTGGAAGTTTTTCTGTAGCTTCGTTTCTGGTTTTAATTCTGTGCGCTGTGAGCAGTTTTGCACAGTCAGGCGGGACTACTGTTCGCGGCACGGTTTCGGACCCCAATCAGAACCTCGTAAAGGGCGCCACCGTGACGCTCACTGACCCTACAAAAAACTTTACCCGCACTCAACAGACTAACGAAGACGGTCAATATGTCTTCTCGGCTGTTCCGCCCGGCACCTATAGACTCGAAGTGACTGCACCAGGATTCAAAACGGCTTCAGTTTCCGGTGTTGAGGCACTCGTCGATACGCCGACAGTCAGAGACGTGCCACTCGAAATCGGCGCTGTTTCTGAAACGGTAGACGTGACCTCCGCCGCGGAGGCAGCCATCAATACGAGCGATGCCACCATCGGTAATTCATTCGAGCGCAAGCGCATCACTGAATTACCGCTGAACGCAAACAACGTGGTTGGCTTGCTGTCGCTGCAACCTGGCGTGAGCCGCACCGGCTACGTTAACGGCGGACGCGCAGACCAGTCGAACATCACACTCGACGGTGTTGACGTTAACGAGCAGCAGGACGGTCTCGACGTCATTACTGACGAAGCATTCGCGAGTGTGTTGAGAGTGACGCGCGACTCGCTACAGGAGTTTCGCGTAACCACCACCAACCCGAACGCCGAACAGGGTCGTTCTTCGGGCGCGCAGGTTTCACTCGTCACGCGCTCGGGATCGAATCAGTGGCACGGCTCGCTGTTTGAAATTCACCGCAACACCGTTACCACCGCGAACGATTTCTTCAATAACGCGGCTGGCGTCGAACGTCCGCAGCTACTGCGAAACATCTTCGGCGGATCGGTCGGTGGCCCGGTCAAGAAAGACAAGGCATTCTTCTTCTTTACTTATGAAGGATTCCGCGAAGCGACCGCCACCTCAGTCGTGCGCGAAGTGCCGCTGCCGACGTTGGGCCAGGGCATCGTGCGCTATCGAACTGAGAGCGGATTCAGCGATCCGGGCTGTCCGGCAGGAACTCCGTCGGGTGTCGATTGCCTGACGCCGGCTGAAATTCAGGCCGCATACCAGTCGTTCAACGGTGATGCTGGTCCTGGCATCAACCCGCAGACACTCGCAGTTTTAGCCGGTGCGGCGCAAAGATACCCGGCTAACGACACAACGGTCGGCGACGGTCTTAACACCGGCGGCTTTCGCTTCAATGCGCGCACGCCGACTGAGCTGGATACTTACATCGCACGTTTCGACTTCAACCTGTCGAATTCGCAGCAGTTGTTCGTCCGTGGCAACTATCAGAACGATCTCGTCACGCGCGCAGTGTATGGCAGCTCCGATTGCAGCGTCGCCCCTGACAACATCCAGTGTTTCCCGGATACACCGCCACTCACCACCTGGAACCATCCAAAAGGAGTGGCTGCGGGTCACGTCTGGACGATCACTCCCTCGGTGGTCAATCGTTTCAACTACGGTTTGACTCGCGCGTCCTTCACGCAGGGCGGTGAATCGAATGAAAACCGCGTCAACTTCCGCTTCATCTTTTCACCATCGGGTTTCCGGCGCGAACTGGCGAGAACAACACCGGTTCACAACTTTGTGGACGATATCTCGTGGGTGCGTGGGAATCACACGTTTGGCTTTGGCGGCAACGTTCGTTTAATTACCAACAACCGCGTCTCGACCGGCGCTTCGTTCGATGAAGCGATCATCAACCCGTCGTTCTACAACGCATCGGGTGCGGTGCTGCTCGATCCGTTCTCCGACTTCGACAGCGGCAGCGACCTGCGCGACGCGCTCGCATCCGTGATCGGCCGTTATTCGCAGTACAGCGCGAATCTCGTCTACGACGCCGGCGGACAACTACAAGAAGTCGGTACACCTACCGATCGTGCCTTCGCGACTCAGGAATACGAGGCGTACGTTCAGGATTCGTGGCGCGTGCGTCCGAACTTCACGTTCAACTACGGCGTTCGTTGGTCCACTTCGACGCCGGTTTACGAAAAGAACGGACTCCAGGTCGTGCCGAACATAAGCTTGACTGACTATTTCAATCAGCGTCGAGTAAGTGCGGATCAGGGTGTACCCTTTACCGATCCAATCACTTTCATCCTTGGTGGCAAGGTCAACAACGCGCCTGGCTATTACAAGCAGGATTGGAACAACTTCGCACCGTCAATCTCCTTTGCGTGGTCACCAAACCTCGGCAAGTTTTTGGGTAAAGACGGCAAGGCCGTTATTCGCAGCGGTTTCCGCGTGACTTACGATCGTATTGGCAGCCAGCTCGCCGTCAATTTCGATCTCAACAACCTCGCGGGTTTCACTTCCGCACGTAACATCAACGCCAACACGTTTGACGTGATCGAAGGCGACCTTGGACCGCAGTTCACCGGCTTCAACCCCGCGGTTCGTACGCTTCCCTTCCCGGGCTCGACTGGTCCGATTCCGACCTCGCTGCAGTTTCCGCTGACGGTCCCGTCAGACGAAGATCAGCGCATTGAAGTCTCGCTGGACCAGGGCATCACAACGCCTTACAACTACAGCTTCAACTTCTCGTACGGTCGTGAAATTGGTAAGGGCTTGTCGTTCGAAGCAAGCTACGTCGGTCGCTGGGCCCGCAACCTGCTGGCTTCGCGCGACATCATGCAGCTCAACAACATTCGCGATCCGCAATCGGGATTGAGCTATTACGACGCGATCAACGCGCTCGTGCAACACGCGTATGCAGGCCGCGAAATCACGTCGATCCCTGAGCTGCCGTTCTTCAACAATCTCTTCCCGTTCATGCCTGACTGGTGGGGAGATCCTTCGCTGACGCCGACACAGGCTGCTTATGCTTTTGTCGCGCCGGAATCTGTCGGCGGCGCCGAAGTCCGCGACTACACGTTCCTGCAGTTGCTCTGGGACGACAGTCCAAACTGTACGACGTGCCCCTTCGGCGGCGGACCGGCAAGGGTCAACAACATGTTCTACCAGCCACAGTTTGGCGCGCTCTCGGCGTTCTCGACTGTTGCTCATTCAAACTACAACGCGTTTCAAATGAGCGTGCGTCAGCGCCTGCGCGACGACGTGACGTTTGATTTCAACTACACGTACGGCCATTCGCTGGACAACGCTTCCGGGTTGCAGAACGCCAACAGCTACGGAACGGCGTTCATCGTTAACGCGCTTTTCCCGGATCAGAACTACGCGACTTCGGATTTTGATGCTCGACACATCATCAATGCGAACTGGGTAGTTGGACTTCCGATTGGGCGCGGCAAGCGACTCTTGTCGAATGCGAGTGGTTTCGTCGAGCAGGTGTTCGGCGGCTGGCAGAGCACAGGAATTTTCCGTTGGAACAGTGGTCTGCCGATTCAGACACCGTTCGACTGCTGCGTCTGGGCTACCAACTGGAACGTACAGTCAAACGGCGTTCGCGTGCAGCCGGTGCAATCGTCACCAACGCGAAATGGACCGGACGGACAACCGAACGTGTTCAGCGATCCCGAGGCTGTCTATCAGAGCTTCCGGAACGCTCGACCGGGTGAAGTGGGCGACCGCAACGTCCTTCGTGGTCAGGGATACATTTCCCTGGACATGGGGCTTTACAAGTCGTTCAGGTTGCCATGGGAAGGTCATGCCTTGCAGTTCCGCTGGGAAGTGTTCAACGTCACCAACACGCAGCGGTTTGACGGCAATACTATTGCCGACCTGAGTTTGGACATCGATCCATTCCTGGGTGGCACTCCCACCTCCGACTTCGGTCGTTTCACCTCAACTCAAGCTCCTCTGAATGAAACCAAAGCCGGCCGCGTAATGCAGTTCGCGCTGCGGTACACGTTCTAAGGAACATCCCCCACGGATTTCGCAGCATGCGCAGTTTCCAAAACTGTGCATGTCTGCGAAAATCTGTGGCCGATGCTTCAGTTCCTGAACATCTCCAACATAGCTTTAATCGACGATATGCAGGTTGAGTTTGAGAGTGGTCTCAATCTGCTTACGGGTGAGACTGGATCCGGGAAGTCGATCATCGTTGATGCGCTCGGCGTGTTGATAGGCGGACGCTTCTCCAGCGACCTCATCAAGTCAGGCGCTGAACGCGGATCGATTGAAGGGCTCTTCTCTGTTGCACCGAATCCGGATCTCGAGCTGTTACTTGACAACGCCGGGTTTGGCTCGACTAACGAGCTGATTATTCGGCGCGAGCTTTCCTCAACGGGCCGCAACAAGATCTTCATCAATAATCAACTCGCCACGCAGTCGCTGTTGCGCGATCTGCGACCTTATCTCGTCGACATTCATGGCCAGGGCGATCAGCAGACGCTGTTCAATCCGGAAACGCATCTCGAGATACTCGATGCTTTTGCAGGCAATGTCACGTTGCGCGCTGAAGTAGCTGAGGCTTACCAGCGCTGGACTGCCGTGCGTCGTGAGCTGGATTCGCTGCGGCACGATGAGGCGAAGAAGTTTCAACTGGTTGACACGTTGAAGTTTCAGATCGCCGAGCTCGAGCGCGCGCACTTGTTACCCGGCGAAGATGAGAAGTTGGAAGAAGAGCGCCGGCGGTTGGCGAATGTCGAAAAACTGACGGCGTTGTGCCAGGCGAGTTACAGCCGGATCTATGAAGACGATGGCGCGGCGGTGACGCGCGTGCGGCAGACCTTGAAAGAGGTCGAAGAGCTCGCCGAATACGAACCGAGTTTCCGCGATTATCTCGAAGGAATTGAAACGGCGCGTGCGGTGCTTGAAGATCTTTCGTTCTCACTGCGCGATTTTGCCGACAGGCTGGAGTTCTCTCCCGCACGCCTCGCGGAGATCGAGGATCGGCTGGCGGAGCTTTCGCGATTGAAGCGCAAGTACGGAGGATCGATCGCGGCTTCACTCGAACATCTCGCGAGCTCGGAAGATCGTTTGCGACAGATCGAGACTTCTGACGAGCGCGAGCGAGAGTTGAATGTCGAACGGGCGGCGACGCACGAGCGCTACCTGGAGCTCGCGCGCAAGTTACATAAAGAACGGGTGCGTGCGGCGAAGAAGTTTGAGCAGGCAGTTGAAAAAGGTATTGCGGAAGTGGCGATCGATAATGCGCGTTTCCAGGTGCAGGTGAACGACAATGTCGATACTGCCGGACAGAAAGGGATCGATCACACCGAGTTTTACTTTTCAGCAAACGTCGGCGAGGAAGTTAAGCCGCTCGCGCGGGTGGCGTCCGGTGGTGAGGCGTCGCGGTTGATGCTGGTGCTGAAGACGGTGGCGAATGGATCGCAGTTTCCGCGTACGATTGTTTTCGACGAGATCGATACGGGGATCGGTGGCAGAGTGAGTGAGGCCGTCGGGATCAAGCTGAAGAAGCTGGCGCAGACGAACCAGGTGTTGTGTGTGACGCACCAGCCGCAGATCGCGCGTTTTGCTGACAGTCATCTCGTCGTGCAGAAAGAGGCGTTGAAGGGACGGACGCAGGTCAGCGTCGGTCGTCTCGATAAAGCAGGGCGCGTTGAAGAGCTCGCGCGCATGCTCACAGGCGCCGAGATCACCGACAGCGCGCGGAAACACGCTAAAGAGTTGTTGAAGATTAATTAACCACGGATTATGCGGATTTATTTCTGATTTGTTTTTAATCGTTCTTTCGTCCGTGTAATCTGTGGTTAGGTTTTTGCGATATGAGTACAGAACCAAATAAAGTTATTTATTCAATGGTCGGCGTCAGCAAGTTTTACGACAAGAAGCCGGTCCTCAAAGACATCTATCTTTCCTACTTTTACGGCGCGAAGATCGGCGTCATCGGCCTGAACGGCTCCGGTAAGTCTTCCCTGCTCCGCATTCTCGCGGGCGTCGATAAAGACTTCAACGGCGAGACCGTTATCTCTCCCGGCTTCACGGTCGGCCTTCTCGAACAGGAACCGTTGATCGACGACTCGCGCACCGTACGTGAAGTCGTCGAAGAAGCAGTTCAGGAAACGGTGAACCTGCTGAAAGAGTTTGACGAGATCAACGCGAAGTTCGGTGAAGAGATGTCTGACGACGAGATGTCAGCCCTCCTCGAGCGCCAGGGCGAAGTGCAGGAGAAACTCGACGCGCTCGACGCCTGGGATCTCGATTCACGACTCGAGATGGCGATGGACGCGCTGCGCTGCCCGCCACCAGACACTCCGGTGAAAGTGTTGTCTGGCGGCGAGCGCCGTCGTGTTGCGTTGTGTCGTCTGTTGCTTCAAAAGCCTGACATCCTATTACTCGATGAGCCGACGAACCATCTCGATGCAGAATCGGTCGCCTGGCTCGAGCATCATTTGCACGGTTATGCGGGTACAGTGATCGCCGTCACACACGATCGCTACTTCCTCGACAACGTCGCAGGCTGGATCCTCGAGCTTGATCGCGGCCAGGGCATTCCGTGGAAGGGAAACTACAGCTCGTGGCTCGAACAGAAGCAGGAGCGCCTGCGCCGCGAAGAAAAATCAGAAACTGAGCGACAGAAAACTCTGCAACGCGAGCTCGAATGGATTCGCATGTCGCCGAAGGCGCGTCACGCCAAGGGCAAAGCGAGGATCAACTCTTACGAAGATCTGCTGCGACAGGAGAACGAGAAGCGGCGCGAAGATCTGGAGATCCACATTCCGGCTGGACCACGACTCGGCAATGTCGTGATCGAAGCAGAACACGTCAGCAAAGGTTATGACCAGAAGCTTCTGGTTGATGACATGAGCTTCGCTCTGCCGCCCGGCGGGATCGTCGGCGTGATTGGTCCGAACGGTGCGGGCAAGACGACTCTGTTTCGCATGATCACCGAGCAGGAACAGCCCGACGCCGGAACTATCCGTAAAGGCGAGACGGTGGCGCTCGCGTACGTCGATCAGAGCCGCACACTCAATCCTGAAAAGTCGATCTGGGAAGAGATCAGTGGCGGTGAAGACGTGTTGAAGCTTGGCGCTCGTGAAGTGAACTCGCGTGCGTATGTGGCGCGGTTCAATTTCTCGGGATCAGATCAGCAGAAAAAAGTTGGGATGTTATCGGGTGGTGAGCGCAATCGCGTGCATCTCGCAAAGATGTTGAAGGAAGGCGCGAATGTCCTGCTGCTCGACGAACCGACGAACGATCTCGACGTCAACACACTGCGCGCCTTGGAAGAGGCGCTGGAAAACTTCGCCGGCTGCGCGGTGGTGAT
>DATHTI010000229.1:0-9179 GCA_035463335.1 Pyrinomonadaceae bacterium
TGCTTTTCGAAAGTCTTTCGTCAATGTAAAGAACTGTCTCGCGGGACTTTAACTGGCGGAGGCGTGTAGGAATCGAACCTACCTGAGCCCGCTCTCGCGATCTCACTAACGGTTTTGAAGACCGCGCCGTTCACCAGAACAGATTCGCCTCCCAATGAAAAATCGTTTGTCGGAAGCTTTGAAACCCTACGCGCCGTCAGGCTGGGCTGTCAAGTTTCATCCACAGATTGCGCCAATTTGTTCCGTGGAATCTGTGAAATCTGTGGATGACATTTGACCTACAGCACAGTCTCGCCTAAAATCCGAACGAACGTTCGAACCGAGAATCTTGTAAATCATGTCAAATCCTGAAATCTTGTTCCAAACTGCGCCTGAGCAATACAAACACTGGAGGCTCGCGATCGACGGCTCTGTCGCCACGCTCTCGCTGGACGTCCAGGAAGACGAGACGCTCGCCGACGGCTACAAGCTCAAGCTCAACTCGTACGACCTCGGCGTCGATATCGAACTCGCCGACGCCGTCCAGCGGATACGTTTTGAGCATCCGGAAGTACGGGCAGTCGTTATCACGAGCCTGAAGCCACGAATCTTCTGCGCTGGCGCGAATATCTACATGCTCGGCTCGTCGTCACACGCGTTCAAGGTCAACTTTTGCAAGTTTACGAATGAGACGCGCTGCGCGATCGAAGACGACTCAAGCCATTCCGGTCGTCGCTACGTCGCTGCTTTGAACGGCACAGCTTCAGGCGGAGGTTACGAGCTGGCGATCGCCTGCGACGAGATCTATCTCGTTGACGACGGGAATTCCGCTGTATCGCTGCCCGAAGTTCCCTTGCTCGGTGTGCTGCCCGGCACCGGTGGACTGACACGTCTCGTTGATAAAAGAAAAGTGCGACGCGATCGCGCTGATGTGTTCTCGACGCTCGCCGAGGGTTTGAAAGGAAAACGTGCGAAGGAGTGGGGACTGATCGACGGCCACTTTCCGACGAGCAGGTTTCAGGAATCGATTGACGCGCGCGTCAAGCAAATAGTCGACAACGTGCCGGCACCGGAAAAAGGAATCAAGCTAACGCCACTCGAGTTTGAGTCAACGGACGACGTGCGAAACTATAAATATGTAAAGCTCAAACTAAATCGCGATCAGCGCTACGCGGATTTAACTGTGCACGCGCCCGAAGGCCCGCAGCCGACTACGGCCCAGGAGATCCACGAGCTCGGCGCGGCTTACTGGCCCCTACAAGCTTATCGCGAGCTGGACGACGCACTTCTGCACCTGCGCGTGAACGAGCCTTTGATCGGTCTCGTTTGCCTGCGCACAATAGGTGACGCAGAAAACATCCTGGCGACCGATCAGACGTTAGCCGCGAATCACGATCACTGGCTCGTGCGCGAAATCATCCTGCACATGGCGCGCGTGCTGCGACGTCTCGATCTCACGGCGAAGAGTTTCTTTGCGATCGTCGAGCCGGGAAGTTGTTTTGCCGGAAACCTGCTCGAGCTGCTGCTCGCTTCCGATCGCAGTTACATGCTCAAAGACTCGGAAGAAGGCGACGCATCGCTCGCTGTTTCCGAGTTGAATCAGGGCGCGTTTCCGATGAGCAACGGTTTGACGCGCATGCAGTCGCGCTTTCTAGCTGAGCCCGAGAAACTCGACGAAGTCTTTGGCGACAAGAAAACATTCGACACCGAAGAAGCTGAAGAGATCGGTCTCATCACCTTCGCGCCCGACGATCTCGACTGGGAAGACGAGATCCGTGTCGCAATCGAGGAACGCACATCGTTATCGCCCGACGCGCTGACCGGCATGGAAGCTTCGCTTCGTTTTGCTGGTCCGGAAACGATGGACACCAAAATTTACGGCCGTCTGACTGCGTGGCAAAACTGGATCTTCCAGCGCCCCAACGCCGTTGGACCAGAAGGTGCGCTAACTAACTATGGGAAACCAACACAGGCGCACTTCGATTACAAAAGAACCTAAGCAATCCACAGATTACGCAGAATTTTCTGTGTAATCTGCGTAATCTGTGGATGAGATATAGCTATGAATTTATACGATCGCATTCCTAACAACGTTAATCTCTCCGAGGACAAGAAGCTTCAGCGCGCGCTCGAGAAGTGGCTGCCGAATTATCTCGACTGGTGGCGTGAGATGGGGCCTGAGGGTTTTCAGGAAAAAGATGTATGGCTGCGGACTGCCGTCGACGTTGGCTCGGAAGGCTGGGCCCACTTCGATTACGTGAAGATGCCCGACTATCGCTGGGGCATCTTTCTCGAGCCGCCACAGCCCGACGCAAAAGTCGGCTTCGGCGACAACTACGGCCGCCCTGCTTACCAGGAAGTGCCGGGCGAGTTTCGCAATGCGCTGCGTCGCATCATCGTCACGCAGGGCGACACCGAGCCAGCGTCAGTCGAACAACAGCGACAGCTCGGCAAGACGTGTCCTTCTCTTTACGATCTGCGCAATCTCTTTCAGGTAAACGTCGAAGAAGGACGTCATCTCTGGGCTATGGTCTACCTGCTGCACGGTTACTTCGGTCGCGACGGCCGTGATGAAGCCGACGAGCTACTCGAGCGACGCAGCGGCAATCCTGACAAGCCACGCATTCTCGAAGCGTTCAATCAGCCATGCGATGACTGGCTCAACTTCTTCGCGTTCACGATGTTCACCGATCGCGACGGCAAGTATCAGCTTTCAGCGCTCGCCGAGTCGGGCTTCGAGCCGCTCGCGCGCACGTGCCAGTTCATGCTGACTGAAGAAGCGCATCACATGTTTGTCGGCGACACGGGTCTTGGACGCGTGTGCCGTCGCACAGCGCAACTGATGAAGGAAGGCGACGTGCGCGAGCTCGGCGGCATTCCGCTCGAGATCATTCAGAAGTACATCAACTTCTGGTTCAGTTACTCGCTCGATCTTTTCGGCGGCGAGATCAGCTCCAACTCTGCTGACTTTTTCGCGGCGGGATTGAAGGGTCGTTACAAAGAGCGCGACCAGTACACCGATCACCTCGCGACTGATCAGAACTTCACGATGACTGTTGTGGAAGATGGTGGGCTGAAGACACGTGAAGTGCCGCTGCGCAATGCGTTGAATGAAGTGTTGCGTGGTGAGTACGTAAAAGACTGTGAAAAGGGACTCGCGCGTTGGAACAAAGTGCTGGCAGATGAAGGCGCGAGCGAGCGTCTCTATCTGCCGCACCCGCGTTTCCACCGGCACGTCGGTGAGTTTGCCGGCCACACGTTTGATCTCCAGGGCAACCTGATCTCGCCCGAGGAGTTTGAACGAATGAAGTCGGAATGGCTGCCGACGATGGAAGATCGCGAGTATGTGCGCAGTCTGATGCACCCGGTATTCGAGGTCGGGAAGATCGCAAACTGGATCGCGCCACCCGCAGCCGGCATTAAAGGCAAGCCATTTGAGTTTGAATACGTGCGACTATAAATGAGATCCGCGTTAATCCGTGTCTAAGTACGATCAAAAACTTGAGTTCATCCTGCGCACGGCGGCGCGCATCTTTGCCGAGAAGAGTTATCACTCGACATCCATGCGCGACATCTCGCGCGCAACGAACGTGAGCCTCGCGGGCCTGTATCACTACTGCAAGTCCAAAGAAGAGCTGCTGTTTCTGATCCAGGACAACTGTTTTGGTCGCGTGCTCGAACGACTCGAGCAGCGCCTTGAAGGCGTCGAAGATCCGGTTACGAAGCTCGGCATCTTCATCGAGAACCACCTTTCATTCTTCGCAGCAAACATGTCGGAGATGAAAGTTCTCTCGCACGAAGCAGAATCACTACGCGGCGATTTGTATGCGCACGTCTCGACACGGAAAGACAAATACACGCAACTGGCCCGACAGATCCTGCGTGAGGTCCAGGAGACGCAGCAAAGCAAAGATCCTGTTGACCTCACGGTTGCAACTTACGCCCTCTTCGGGATGATGAACTGGATCTATAACTGGTACGATCCGCAGGGCAAACTGAATGTGTCGGACCTCGCGGGCAATGTTATGAGATTGTTCCTGAACGGGTTTGTGCCGAATGGTATGTGTAGCAGTTTAGCGATGCGGTCTGAAAGCCCGAGCGTCTGGAGCCACGGATAAAACGGATGGAAAAACTTGATTATGAAGTGAAAGACTCGATTGCGATCATTACACTTAATGATCCGCCGGCGAATACGTACAGCTACGAGATGATGCAGGACCTCGACCGCGCGATTCTCGACGCGCGCATGGACGAGGCTGTTCAGGTGATCGTGATCACCGGCAAAGGTGAGAAGTTTTTTTGCGCGGGCGCCGACATCCAGATGCTTGCCAACGTCACGCCAACTTACAAATACTATTTCTGTCTTCACGCAAACGAGACACTCAATCGTTTGGAGCAAACGCCGAAGCTTGTGATCGCCGCGATCAACGGCCACTGCGTTGGCGGTGGTCTCGAAGTCGCGATGGCGGCCGACCTTCGCATCGCACGCAAAGGCGCAGGCAAAATGGGATTGCCGGAAGTTTCGCTCGGCGTGCTTCCCGGAACCGGCGGCACACAGCGTCTGGTGCGGATCGTCGGCACGTCGAAAGCGATCGAGCTGATGGCTACGGGACAGTTATTCGACTTTGAGCGTGGACTCGAACTTGGTATCGTGAATCAGGTTTTCGAAGCTGAGACAGGCGAGCGTTTTGCCGAGCTGGTCCATGACTACGCGCGCCAGTTCACGACGCCAAACAAAGCGGCACACGCGGTTGGTCGCATTAAGCGTGCGGCGCAAACCGGTTCGGAGATCTCGTTCGAATCTGCACTCGCACTCGAGCGTGAGTTACAACAGCAACTCTTCCAATCCGAAGACGCGAAGGAAGGTCTCGACGCTTATGTAAACAAGCGCAAACCTGAATTCAAGGGACGCTAGAATGTCCGAACACATTCAAGTCACTGCAACCGACGGCATTCTGACGATCACACTGAATCGTCCGGAGCGGCTGAATGCGTTCGTTGGCCACATGCGTCGCGATCTGGCGGAAGCGCTCGAACATGCGGGCAGCGATCGCAGCGTCCGCGTGGTGGTCATCACCGGTGCCGGACGTGCGTTTTGCGCCGGCGGTGATATCGCGTTCATGGCCGAGCTGATGCAGCGTCGCGATGCGGAAGAGTTCTCGCGCATACTCGGCGCCGGACGTCGAGTAATCCTGGCAATTCGCCAGATGACAAAACCGGTGATTGCGTCGATCAATGGTCCAGCGTCAGGCGCGGGCTGCAACCTCGCCCTTGCGTGTGACCTGCGCATCGCTTCAACGACAGCCACGTTCAGTCAATCGTTTGCGAAAGTCGGGTTGCATCCTGACTGGGGTGGAACGTATTTTCTACCGCGGCTCGTGACGCCGAATAAAGCCTGCGAGATGTTTTTTCTTGGCGAGTCGATCGATGCGGCGGAGGCTGTGCGACTGGGGATTGTGAATCAGGTGGTCGCGCCGGAAGAGCTCGAGAGTGCGACCTTGCAGCTTGCTCAACGCCTGCGAGCAGCACCACCAATCGCGCTAGCCGCAGCCAAGCACGCAGTCTACATGAGTCACGCTTCTGAGCTGGAAGAAATGCTGCGTTACGAAACCGAAGCGCAGTTGCGTTGTTTCGAATCCGACGACGGTCACGAAGGCGTCCACGCGTTTCTCGAGAAGCGCGAACCCAAATTCACCGGCCACTAATCTTTAAATCGAATCCGTGTCATCCGTGGTTAAAACAGCTCTGATCACTGGCGGCGGCCGAGGCATTGGTCGCGCAATCGCCCTGGCCTTTGCGCGCGAGGGCATACGCATCGCAGTCGCCGCACGCACTGCCGAACAAGTCGAACAAGTCGCTCGTGAAATCGGGAACGACGCCATCGCGCTTGTCTGCGACGTCGCCGATCCCGAAAGCGTCACGCGCATGTTCAGCGAGCTGCGCGAGCGCCTTGGAGACGCGGATATTCTCGTCAACAACGCCGGTATCGCCGAGAGCGCGACAGTCGTCAATACAACTGACGAGCTCTGGCATCGACATCTCTCGATCAATCTTTCAGGCACGTTCTACTGCACACGCGCCGCACTCCCGGCGATGCTGAAGAAAGGCTGGGGACGCGTCATCAACATCGCTTCGATTGCCGGCAAAACGGGCGCGCCTTACATCGCTGCCTACTCTGCGTCGAAGCACGGTGTGTTGGGACTGACGAAATCGATCGCGCTTGAAGTCGCCACGACGGGAATCACGGTCAACGCGATCTGTCCGGGTTATGTTGATACTGACATGGTGTCGCGCGGCGTCGAGCGGATCACGTCGCGAACCGGACGCAGCGCCGAAGAGGCGCTCGACACGCTCAAGAAGATGAGCCCACAGAACCGGCTCGTCACACCGGAAGAAGTCGCGGCCGTGGCGTTGTTGCTTGCCTCAGATGAAGGACGCGGGATCAATGGGCAGGGAATCAACGTCGATGGTGGGACAGTGTTGTAGAGAATAGAACAAGTTCTATTCTTAACTTGTTAATTCATACACCAACCGGAGCGGCAACCCCATAATGTTGAAGAAATCCCCTTCAATCTCTTCAATAAAGAGCGACGCCTTACCCTGTATCCCGTAAGCGCCCGCTTTGCCGAACGGCTCACCTGTCGTGATGTACCAATCAATCTCTTTCTCGGTCATCTCCGCGAAACGTACATGCGTTGTCTCGTAAGAAAAACGAGTCTCACCACCGACTCTGACTACCGCCACACCAGTCAAAACGTCATGCCACTTCGCATTCAGCAAACGAAGCATCCGGCGCGCATCTGTTTCGTCGACGGGTTGGCCCAGAATCTGGTTCGTTACAACGACCGTGGTGTCCGCACCCAGCACCACTCCTTCTTCCAATCGACTCGCCACCGTCTCGGCTTTGGTACGCGCGAGACGCTGCACGTACGCGGCTGGTTCCTCGTTCGGCAAGAGTGTCTCGTCGATACCGGCAACGATCACTTCATGCTGCCAGCCGGCGCGCTCGAGTATCTCAGCACGGCGCGGGCTGCCTGACGCCAGTATCAGTTTTTCGCGAAGATGAATCATGACTTGCAGCAGCAAAGTTTGCGTGTTTCAATCGCCGAGCGCAAGAGCATAAAACATGAATCAGTTGATCAAATCGTTGCCGCAGGTTCTTCGTGCGGCAGGCAACTCCGCCGAAGTCGCGGAAGCTGCCGCGATCGCGGCGTGGAAACACGCTGTCGGTGACGGTTTGAAAGAGCACGCAGTTGCTTTGAAACTCGAGAATCGCACGTTGACCGTTGCGGTCGCCGATCCAATCTGGCAAAAGCAGTTGATGTCGATGCGTGGGCAACTGCTCTTTCGCGTCAACTCAACTTTGGGCCAGTCGCTTGTCGGCGCGTTTAACTTCGTAATCGATCCAGCGCGCGCCAGGCCACGCGCGGAGCAGCCGGAAGAAGTAGAAGAGCCCCTCGACAACGAAGTGCCGCTTGAAATATGGTCGGCGGCCAACACTATACACGACAAAGAGCTGCGAAAAAGTTTTCTGAAAACCGCATTACTCTCATTGAAACGCAAGAAATAACGATGCCGATCAGTCAATCAGATATCGAAAAGGTCGCCCAACTCGCTCATCTTGAATTGGGCGAGGAAGAGCTAAAAACCTTTGGCCCACAGATAGCCGAGATCGTTGCTTACGTCGAACAATTAAACGAGCTCGACACAACGGACATCGAGCCCGCCCTCGGTGGCCTGACGCCCGAAGGCGAACGCACCGAAACCTCACGCGCCGACGAAGTCGCCGGCTCCCTCGGCCAAAAAGTCGCCCTCTCCGAAGCCCCCGATCCCGCAGAGGGCCACTTCCGCGTCCCGAAAGTGTTGTAGAATCAATCTAGACAGATAATCTTTTTCGAAAGGGCGTCCTCACATGAAAGTTCCGCCACTTCAGCCACTTCACCATACAACTCTGCTTAATCGGACCAAGTTAAACCTGTATGCTAGACTAACGACTGCCGAATTGTTGCACTCTCTTGCGCCAGGACAGCCGGGCTCACTCAAAGTCCGGAGCGACGGGACTATTCTCGATGGCCATCATAGAATCGAGATCCTGCGTGAGCGCGGCGTTGATGTAAATCAATTGCCTCGGGAAGTGCTTTCGAAAGCTGATTTATGATCGCAATCAAACCTGAAATTTATTGGATAGAAGGACCCTGGGCCGGCAATCTCGCAATCCTTGCTCGACCACGCGGTGGAGACTGGTTGGAAGATGAGGTCAAAGGATGGAGGGAAGCTGGCGTAAACGTCGTTGTGTCGTTGTTGACGTCCGGCGAGGAGTCTGAATTGGGCCTGAGCAGCGAGGCTGAGATCGTAAAACATAAGGGGCTAACGTATATAAGCTTCCCTATCGCAGACTACAGTGTGCCCGGCTCGCAAATTGCGATGCAGAAACTCGCGGCCGCATTAAACGACCAGTTGTCGCGCGGATCTCGCATCGGGGTTCACTGTCGTCAAGGCATTGGGCGTTCGTCTCTGGTTGCTGCTTGCGTACTAGTGACTTCAGGTGAGTTTCCGAAAAGGGCGTTTGAGCATGTCGAATTAGCGCGCGGAGTACCTGTTCCCGATACGGCTGAACAGAAGGAGTGGGTAATATCTTTCGCTCGCAATTTACTTCACGACTAACGCATATATTCTGTTCATCATGTAAATCCTGTAATCCTGTCAAAGGTTTTGTGATTACGATTTATGTCGCGTCAAACTGTTGAATTCTCCGTAACGGCCGCTGAAAAGCTGAACGAAACACTCAATGCATTCCTCCAGATCGATCGCGAGGGGGCGTTGAGGCGCGCGGAGGAGATTGAGCGGAGTGGGAATGCTGGTCCAATGGCGGGAATTCCGATTGCCGTTAAGGACAATATCTGCGTTAAAGGATTGCAGGCGTCGTGCGGGTCGAAGATCCTCGGTGACTACCACCCGCCTTACAACGCGACCGTCATAGAGCGTCTCACTAAAGCCGGAGCGGTCGTGATCGGCAAAACTAACTGCGACGAATTTGCGATGGGGTCGTCAAATGAAAACTCCGCGTTCGGCCCCGTTCGCAATCCGTGGGACACGAAGCGTGTTTCAGGTGGCTCGTCAGGCGGTTCGGCTACCGCTGTCGCTGCCAGGATCGTTCCGGTTGCGCTCGGTTCGGACACCGGCGGCTCCGTGCGACAGCC
>DATHTI010000230.1:0-4552 GCA_035463335.1 Pyrinomonadaceae bacterium
GGCCGCAGTTGCTGTTGTTCGTGGGCTCGGTTCTGCTCGTGATCGGCATTCTCGTTGTTGGCGCACTGCCGCGCGACATCCAGGAGAAGGTGCCGTTATTGCCGACGATCGCACGTCCGATCAGCGCCGCTCTTCCGTCACGCATTCAACAGCGCTTTCACCTGTGGCTCGACGGGTTCGATCCGCCGTCGCCCGAAGTTTCATGGTGGAAAAAAGACTACGAAGACGCGCTCTCGCGAGATCCGAGACTGAAGGAACTGGCCGAGCAGAGTCCGGCAATGCAGAAGACTGTCAACGTCGACATCTGGTTTGACCGTCTCGCCTTCCAACCTGCCCAGGCGCAGTTTGGGATCGATTCAGGTGGGACGACTGGACGCGGCTTTGGCCTCGGTTTTCCGGAAGTGATCCCGATCGCCGACTCAGACTATGTTTACGCGGCAATCGCGGAGGAAACGGGCCTCATGGGCGGCGCTGTGATCATCCTTGCGGTCATCATTTTCGTGGTCGCAGGAGTTCGCACTTCGCTGGAGGCGCGTGATATGTTTACGAAGCTGTGCGCAGCAGGTCTAACAGCATTTGTAGGTTTTCAAGCATTGGTAAACATTGGCGGTATTTTGAGAGCTTTACCGATGACTGGAATCACGCTCCCGTTTGTGAGCCACGGTGGTTTCAGTCTGATTACGAGCTTTGCGATGTTGGGAATGCTGATGGCGTTCTCAAACCGAAACGCCCGCGATCGGGTCATTTTGGATAGGCCGGTGGCTAAGAGCTCTTCTCCCCTTAAGCTGGAGGCTGTGCAATGAGCGAAGAAACCAAAACTTTGCAGGTCGAGTCCGCAGCCCTGTCGGACCGTGGCCTGAACGAGCGTCGTCCCCTGAATGAAGACGCTTTTTTGCACGATCCCGAGCGCTCGATCTTCGCTGTGGCGGACGGCGTCGGTGGCGCCGAAGCAGGTGAAGTCGCATCGCAGACTGCCATCGAAGTTCTCGATGAAGCATTTCGCCACCAGACTTCTGATGCTGACATCGAAGACCTGATGGAGCTCGCCATTCAGCGCGCGAATGCCTCGATTCACCAGATGGCCCAGGAGCACGCGCGGTTTTCAATGATGGCGACGACGATCGTCGCGCTCCACATCAAGGGCGACGTCGCTACGTTCGGCCACGTTGGTGATTCCAGACTTTATCGATTGACTCCTGACGGGCAACTGCATCGCGAAACTGAAGACCACTCGATCGTCGAAGAGGAAGTGCGCGCCGGGCGCATGACGCCCGAACAGGCGGCGAATCATCCGAGCAAGAACGTCATCAGTCGTGCCCTCGGCGCCGAGCAAGGCGTTGAAGTCGACATGAAGACGATGGAGGTCGAAGACGGAACCGAGTTTCTGCTCTGCACGGACGGCATCACGCGTCACGTCTCAGACAATGAGATCCGGCAGCTAATGGTTGTCAGCAACAACCTCGACGATCTTTGCAGCGAGCTGAAGCGACGTTGCTACGACCGCGGCGCTGAAGACAATCTGACTGTGATTGCTGTGCGCGTGGGCGAGCATCTCAGGGCGGGTGAACGCTCCGCGGATCTCGAGCCGACAATCTCGCCTGAGTCAACACCTGTGTACGCAGTACAGCCGGGTAATGGCTCTGCGCCTTCCGACACGACTTTCATGCCCGCATCGCGCATCGCGTTTCCGGGTCCGCCCAGTAGCGCCGCAGCAGAACCGGCTCCGGTGGCGACAGCTAGTTCCGAGCCGCTGAACGTTGCCGAGCCGAAAACGAGAGGCGCCGGCGCCGGAAGTCTTCTGGTAATTGTCGTTGGATTGCTGCTAATTGCCGGAGCGTTTTATGCGGGCGCGCGTTACAAGGAACGAATTCCCTTCCTCGCCTCGAATAACGCTCAGACGGCCCAGCCTGCTGCTGCCCCCGTGAACACTCCTGCGCCCGAAGAACCGTTTGTGAAGTTTGAGCGAGCGCGGCGGCAAGTCGATCAGGATCCACGTGCGTGGCTCAACAACGAGCCCGGCAAAGAGCTGGTGGCTTCACAAGTTCAGAATGCCCTCGATTCCCCAAATCCTGAATTTTTGTATCTTTATGGTCGCGCAAATCTGTTGACTGGAAACACTGACGAAGCAGCGAAGGCTTTCGACGCTGCGATTGTAAAAGCAGACGGTAGTCCTTCACCAGCCAACGCCACGATCAAAAAGGAAGCTATTCTCGGGTTGAGCATGGTTAGCGTGAAGACCCAGACGCAGAAAGACAAATGGAAAGTTCTCAATCACTACGACGCGCTCACCAAGCCTCCGGCCAACAGCAACGCCCCTTAGCGTTTAGCATCTAAGTGCGATATGAGCCACGAAGAGGCACAGAAGAAGAGTTGCCACAAAAAGGCACAAAATGCACATAAAAAGAGAGAGTCGCCGGTGAAGAAACTATTTTGTGCTTTTTGTGCCTTTTGTGGCTGAAAGATAAATGCCGGAGCTGAAGTTACAACAGAGTAGACTTGATGGTCGCTACGACATCATCGAGCGCCTCGGCGGTGGCAGCTACGCGGAGATCTACGTCGCCAACGACAATGCAGCGCCTGAAGGTGCGCCGCGTACGATCGTCATCAAGGCCCTCAATCTCTATTTGCAAGACTCGCCCGACGTCGAGCTGGAGCGCACGCTCGTCTCAAACTTTCAAAACGAAGCAGTCGCGCTGGATCGCGTTCGTCACCCAAATGTTATAAATCGTCTCGGACACGGCACGGCGATCGACCTCGCGGGCACAACGTTTCATTACATCGTGCTCGAGTATCTTCCCGGCGGCGATCTGTTTGTGCTCACGAAGACGCGGCCGTTGTCGCTTCAAAAAGCGCTCTTCTATCTCGAACAAGTCTGCTCAGGACTCGCGCACGCACACAAATGCGGCGTGATCCATCGCGACATCAAGCCGCAAAACCTGCTTCTGACTGCCGACCATCAGGTCGTGAAGATTGCTGACTTCGGTGTCGCACGCATCGACGCGATGGATGGCGCGATCACGCGAGTCGGAACAAACATCTATTCCGCGCCCGAGCACAACCCGCTGATGCAAACTGGCCAGCTCGACACGGGCGGCTTGCGAGTGCCCCACCTTAATCTGACGCCTGCGGCCGATATCTACTCGCTCGCAAAAACGACGTACACGCTGCTTGCGGGTGAGTCGCCGCGTCGTTTCGCGCAACATGCGTTGACGGAGTTGCCACCGCACGTGAGTGAAACTCCGTGGGCCAGGTCCGTGCTGCGTGTGCTGGAGAAAGCGACGCAGAATCGTCCCGAGGCACGTTATCAAACGGTCGAAGAATTCTGGGACGACATTGCCGACGCAAGCTTGCCGGCGACACGTCCGCTACAGATGGTTCCGGCAAACGTGCAGCAGATGCGACGGAAGCCGAGCGCAGATCTTTCAGTCGAACCTGAAGATGAGTTCACTGAAGCTGCGCCGCCACGTCCGCACTTCGAAGTGCCGGCTCAACGCGACGAAGTTGTAGACACGGTAAAGCGACCGCGCATCGTGGTGCCGATCAATCTGGAGGCGCGACGGCAGCGTGCGCGCCAGGAGTTAGAGACTCAGCAGGAGCGACGGCCGGAAAGGGCCAGGCAGACGGTTGATTCGGTGTTGCCGGCGAGCCGGAAGCGACGTGCACTGGTTGCAGCGGGCCTGATTCTGGCGTTTTCGGGAATGCTGCTCGCGACGCACAAGTACGTCACGACGCGTTGGAACCCGCTCGCGCCTGTGACGCAAAACGTCGAGCCGGTGGTAATTGGTAAGCAGGGTGTGACGACGACTGACGTGAACTTGCGACCGGGTGCAAACACTGCTAACGGGCCGATCGGTTTGGCCGAGTCTGGATCGAAAGTTAAGGTTTTGAGTGCTGATAACAACTGGTACGAAGTGCAGGTCGTGGAACACGCACGGCCCAAGATCGATCCCTACTCGTCGGACCGTGGGTGGATTAACAAGCGATATGTGAAGTTTGATTAGTGCGTGCGGAGAAGGAGCGACAGTTGGGCCTGCTGGAATCGATTAGAAAATGGATAGACGGTGAGACAGGCGAGGATCTGCTCGAAGCCGCCGACGAGCACGCGAAACCACGTCGCGTTTGGGAAGAGTTTCTGGTGAAGATCGCGCGCGAGGTCGAGGCCGCGATGCAGCGCGAGATGTTCACGCCGCCAGGTGGTCCAACCTACATTCCGCGCGAGTACATTGTTTATCTCAGCGCCGACGATGATAAAGAGTGGCAGGGCGACAAGCGCCGCGGGCTCGAGCAGGGACTATTTCACGTTCTCTCCGAACGCGCGCGCGAATTGAGCGGGACCACACAGCTCGCGGTCAAGTCGTTTGCTGTTGAGCTGCGTGTTGATGGGACGCTGAACAAAGGTGAGTTTCGCGTCCAGGCGGTTTGGGATGAAACGGAGAGCGGGCACACGATGGTGACGCCGCGCATCGATCCCTCGCGAACGGCGCCTGCGTTCAATCCCGGCGACACAGTCGTCGAGCATGCCTCGGACACGAGCGAAAGTGAACAAACGATA
>DATHTI010000231.1:0-4111 GCA_035463335.1 Pyrinomonadaceae bacterium
TGAATGAATTCAAGCTGCCGCCACGTTGTCTAAAGCTGGAAATCACGGAATCGGTTTTCAGCGACAACATCGACGCGGCGGTCAAACTGCTGACGCAACTCAGAAATCTCGGCGTTCAGTTGAGCATCGACGATTTTGGCACTGGTTATTCGAGCTTGAGTTACCTGCAACGTTTCCCGATCGATACTTTGAAGATCGACCGCTCGTTCGTGACGCAGATGATGGAGAACGAGGAGAACCTCGCGATCGTGCGCACAATCGTGGCGCTCGCGCAGAATCTTGGCATGGACGTGGTTGCGGAAGGTGTCGAGACGGAAGATCAGTTGAAGCTGTTGCGGAAGCTCGAGTGTGAGAATGGGCAAGGGTACCTATTCTCAACACCGCTCGGTGGGCTACAGTTGGACCAGTTCATCGCAGCTCATAATCTCCAGCCATCACTCGACCTGGTAGAGGTCGCGGCCTGAGTCTGAAACAATCAACGTATCCGGATCGGAGCCCATCGTTTCGTAATCGAGCGTGCGATAGTCGAGATAACCGAGATTGACGCGACGGCACGGTTCTTCATCCAGGCCACTCGCCATTGTGATCCGGTAACGCGGCACAATCCTGCCTTGCTCGTCCAACCTGCCTGCATATGCAACGTGTGCGAGGTGGGCCGCGATGCAGAGGTTCTCCCGAAGCTCCTGCGACACGCCGAGCATGTCTCGCACGCTCTCCAAGGGCGCGTAACCATACTTCTCAATCAATTCGCCGTGCGTCGCGGAAAGTTTTGTCAGGTGCGGCGCGTAGATGATTAGCTCGCCACCTTCCTCGATGATAAGAGCAGCGACAGTTAACATTGCATAACTAAGCACGCGCCTCACGCACAATCTCGATAAACTGTTTCGCGCGCTCCGTAATCAATGCGGCCTGCCCTTCGCGGATCGCATTGATGTCACAGAGATCCACACCAACACCGAGCGCCGCCGCACCGGCACGAATGAAATCTGCCGCCGTCTTCAGCGAGACGCCGCCAGTCGGCACGAGCTCGATCTGCGGCAGCGGCGCCTTCAACGCTTTGAGATAACTCGGTCCACCAACCGCTCCCGCCGGAAACACCTTCACAAAATCCGCGCCCGCATTCCACGCCTGGACCACCTCGGTCGGCGTCAACGCACCCGGCATCACCACGACATCCCTTCTTTGGCAACACGCAATCGTGTCGAGATTGAGCGCCGGACTCACCACAAACTGCGCGCCACTCTCTATACATGCCGTCGCGGTCTCCGGATCGAGCACCGTTCCCGCCCCAACCAGCGCATCCTTCCCATATCGATTCGCGACTTCTTCGATCACTTTCACCGCCCCGGGCACCGTCATCGTGATCTCGAGCACCGAGATCCCGCCCTCACGGATCGCATCAATCGCGCGCATCGCTTCGTCAGCCGTCGTCGCTCGCACGACCGGTATCACACCGGTGTCTCTGATCTTCTGAATGACTTCGCTTTTATCTGGCAACGCGCGCTGTACCACCCTTCATCACTCTCTCGACTTCTGCCAATGTAGCCATCGTCGTATCACCCGGCGTCGTCATCGCGAGGGCACCATGCGCCGCGCCACACTCAACCGCCCACTGTGGTCCACGTCCAGTTAAAAGTCCGTATATCAAGCCGGATGCAAACGAATCTCCACCCCCAACACGATCGAGTATCTCCAGATTTTCACGCCTCGTCGCCTCGAAAAGCTCGCCTTCAACGTAGCAAACAGCGCCCCAATCGTTGATCGTCGCGGTCTTCGCATTGCGCAGCGTCGTGGCCACGACCTTGAAGTTTGGAAACTCATTTACTACCCGCTGGATCATGCGATGAAAGTTTGCGACGTCGAGCTTCGAATGGTGCTCGTCCTGTCCTTCGACCTCGAAGCCGAGTGCCGCAGTGAAGTCTTCTTCATTGCCGATCATCACATCAACAAGCGGCGCCAGCTCGCGATTAACGGCGATCGCTCTCGCCTGGCCACCGATCGATTTCCAGAGCGACTCGCGATAGTTGAGATCGTAAGAGATGATCGTGCCGTGTTTGCGCGCCGCTTCCATGGCTTCACGCGCCACGGCCGGCGTTGTTTCCGAGAGCGCGCAAAAAATCCCGCCGGTATGAAACCAGCGCGCGCCTTCTGCGCCGAAGATCTGCTCCCAATCGATGTCGCCCGGACGGAGTTGTGAGACCGCGGTGTGACCACGATCGGAGCAACCGGCAGCCGCGCGTACGCCGAAGCCACGCTCCGTAAAGTTGAGACCGTTCCGGACCGTGCGTCCGACGCCATCAAACTTCACCCACTTCAAGTGTGACTGGTCCACGCCACCCTGGTAGATCAGATCCTGAACCAGACGGCCCACTGCGTTATCCGCGAGTGCGGTGACGATCGCGGCGTCCACGCCGAAACATCGCTTCAGCCCACGCGCGACGTTGTACTCACCGCCACCTTCCCAAACCTGAAAGTGCCGCGTCGTCGACACGCGCCCCTCACCCGGATCGAGCCGCAGCATCACCTCACCGAGACTCACAATGTCCCAGCGACAACCAGATTTAGCCACTAAGTCGCTCATAAATTTTTAGCCACAAAAAGGCACAAAAAGCACAAAACTTTTAGTTGAGTTCAGAATTTAAACTCTTCTAAGTTTTTTCTCCTTTGTGCATTTGTGCCTTTTTGTGGCTGATTTGTCTGCAAAGCTTAGCCGCGTCGAGCCTGATTTTCAACGGCCCATCCAGCCTCCGTCGACGACCAGCACGTGGCCGTTCACGTAGTCACTCGCGCTCGACGAAAGATAGACTGCGGCGCCGGCGACGTCTTCGGGTTCGCCCCAGCGTCCCGCTGGAATACGCTCGACGATTTGACGGTTGCGTGTTTCGTCAGCTTGCAGGGCTGCCGTGTTGGTGGTGCGCATGTAGCCCGGTGCGATCGCGTTGACGTTGATCCGGTGTTTGGCCCACTCGTTTGCAAGCGCCTTGGTGAGCTGCGCGACGCCACCTTTCGAAGCAGCATAAGCAGGGACGGTGATGCCGCCCTGAAATGAGAGCAGCGAAGCGATGTTCACGATCTTGCCCCCGCGCCCACGCTCGATCATCTGTTTGCCTGCGAGCTTTGAGAGACGAAACACACTCGACCGGCCGCTTCCCAGATATAACGCGCGTATTCGTTCGAGTAACGATCGTATCGTCCGGCCGGCGGCGAGTCGTCGGCGTAGAGCCTCGCATCGATCTTGACCTCCAGGAAGAGTTGGACCACAGGTTACGCAGATGGCTTCGCCAGATTTATGCAACCATTGGGGCCGCGAAGGCTGGTGCAGCGACCAATGCAACGGCGCCGCGGAGGCGCGGGTGATCTTCAGCCGGAACGATGTGGATCTCGGTCGCGCCGCCAAACTCGGTCAGGGTGCGCCCGCGCAATGCGCCGCGCACGATCAGGCTGTCAAGGATTTTCTTGTTTTAAGCCGCGTTCGCTAAGTTCTGGATCTCCAACGATCGATAGCGACGGCTACAACAATGATCGCGCCGATAATGATTTCCTGAATGTAGTTGGGCCAACCTACCTGCTGGCAGCCGTTGCGCAGGAACGCCATGATCAACGCGCCGATCATCGACCCGAGAATGCTTCCCTCACCACCATTCAAACTGCCACCGCCGATCACCACCGCCGCGATGATGTCCAACTCCGATCCAGCGGCGACCGTCGGATCGCCCTGCCGTAAGCGCGACATCTGCATCACACCCGCCAGTCCAAACAGCAAGCCCGCAATCCCATAGATCCAGATCTTCAAACGATCAGTGGCGATGCCGCACGCACGTGCCGCAGCTTCATTCGAGCCGAGCGCAAACACACGTCGCCCAAACACCGTATTGCGCAAAACGATTGCCGCACACACTGCCAGGATGATCGCGATCCACACACCCGGCGCGACGAGCAGCCACGACGGTTTCGGAAACATCACCAACAGCTCGTTCAACCACGTGCCCGGCATATTCACCGTCTGTTGATTCGCCAGCCACTTCGCGACGCCACGCGCCACGCCGAGCATTCCGAGTGTCGCGATGAATGGCACCACCTTCAAGCGCGTGATCACGATGCCATTGATCAC
>DATHTI010000232.1:0-2336 GCA_035463335.1 Pyrinomonadaceae bacterium
GGGCCTTAACACGCAACGGCAGCGGCAAGCTGACATGCATCGAGCCGTACCCGGAACGACTCAACGGCGCTGGTCCAAGCGTCGAGCTGATTCAAAAACGAGTCGAAGAGATCGACGTCGCTTTCTTCTCTTGTCTTGCAGCCAACGACATTCTCTTTATCGACTCCAGCCACACCGTAAAGTTTGGCAGCGACGTCTGCTACGAATTTCTCGAAATCCTTCCGCGTCTGGCGCCCGGCGTGTGGGTACACGTTCACGACATCTTCTTTCCACACGACTACCCGGCTGAGTGGTTGATCGAACGCCGGCTCGCGTTGAACGAGCAGTACCTTCTCGAAGCGTTCTTGTCTTTCAACAAACAGTTTCAAGTCGCACTTGCCAACTACTGGCTCTGTCTTGATCACCCGGCAAGTGTAAGTAAACTCTGGCCGACGGCCGGCGGCTCGAGTTTCTGGTTTCAAAGATGTCCGCAGTAACCAGCATCAGTGTAATCGTGCCAACGATCGGTCGTACGAGCTCTTTAAGCGCGCTCCTCGACTCACTTGCCGCTCAAACACGCAAGGTGAATGAAATCATCATTGCCGATGGGAGCAGTGACCTTGAAATATCTAACCTCATTGCCAATCCAAAGTGGCAGGAAGCAGGGCTGGTGTTGCAGCGAATACATGTTCAGCCACCAAACACTGTTCGCCAGCGTATAGCCGCAATAGAAATTGCGCGCGGCGAGAACCTGCTGATGCTTGACGACGATGTAGTGCTGGAGCCTGACTGCGTGCAGCGTCTATGCGAAGGGTTGGAAGACAACGCTGATGCAGTTGCTGCCTCCGCTGATTTCAACAACCAGACCTGGCCCGCGCCGACTCGAATGTGGCAGTTCTACTTCCGCCACGTTCTGAGGATTGGTAACCAGGGTTGGCAGGGCAGAGTGATCGGGCCGTTGCTGCGCTTTGGTTACAACCCCGTGCCGAGTGGTCCAACTCCGATCGAATGGTTGGGATCGGGGAACAGCCTCGTGCGGCGGTCTGCGTATCTCAGCGCCGGCGGCTTCTCGGATTTTTTTCTGCACCGCTGCACGATCAACGAGGATATCGACCTCAGCCTTAAGCTTTCGCGTATCGGAAGAATTCTCTTTTGTCCCGCCGCCAGGATGTCGCACCATCACGCGCCCGGCGGCAGAGTTACAACAATGCTTGCCGCTGAAGACGATCTCTTCAATCGATTTTTCATCCTGCGCCGGACCGTGGGCCTGAGTAGCTTACGCGCCTTCTGGCTGGTCATGGTCTACTTTACGATCGAGACGACCTCGCATTTCCTGGGATGTGTGCGCCGTCTTAATTTCCGGAATTTCTTTCCGCGGCTGCGAGGGCACTTGCGCGCTTTGAGCCGGATCTCATCGCCGATTTCTTACTAAATGGCTCGCAACTGGGTTTTTCTTGGCGACAGTCTTACCGAAGGCGTCGGGTCGAAGCGGATCAGTCATGTTACGGAGCTCGTGAAGCAGATGCGCGCTGACGCAGGCGCGAATGTGCATGAGTTTCGTTTGCGTCACGTGGGCAGTGACTTCAATCGCCAGATCGATTTCAACGTTGCGGGTTTGATGGATGTTGCCGCGGATCGGAATGCGTCGCATCTGTGGCTCTGGAACCTCGCTTGTGAAGGAAAGACGATCGATTCGGATCTCGGTTGGTTGCCGTTGATTGCGGCGTTGCGACCTGAGCTGGTGGTGATATTTCGCGGGAGTTTGGAAAGCATCATTCGTCCGGCGATGGTGGCGGATGGCGACTGGCCCTGGTGGGTGCCGCAGTCGTGGCGTGGTTACGCGGCGATGGATCCGCGCTGTTACTTCAGCACGACGTGGTGGCGCAAGGCGAAGCAAAGCTCGGTTGATGCTCTGAAACAACGAGCGCGGTTGAAGCTTTTGCGACTCAGGCCCGGTAAGCCGCTGATCGATATCGAACAGTTTGTGTCGTATCAAACAGAATTGCTGAAGCGCTTGCGAGAATTGGGAACACGCGTGCTTGTGCTTGGGTTGTTGCCGGTGGATGAGATGCGCTTTCCCGGGTCGCGCGAGCATTTCAAAACAGTGAATGTGCGAATCAAACAGATCGCAGATGCTGAAGGTGTGGAGTTTGTCGATTGGGCATCGTCGTTGAATGGCGGAGATCTTTTCTATCGCGACGGTTTCCATCCAAACGCCGCGGGCGCCACGACGCTCGCCAAAATCCTGTATGACCAGCTTTGTCAAAAACATCGAACACTGAAGGCGCAACTGTAGGGGCGGCCCTCCGTGGCCGCCCCAGTGCTGAACTCCAACGCTGGGGCGGCCACGGAGGGCC
>DATHTI010000233.1:0-2878 GCA_035463335.1 Pyrinomonadaceae bacterium
CGCCGCGTACATCGTCTCGAACATGTTGCTGACGAGCTTCGCGAGATCGTCGTCAAATTCAGTCACCGGATCAGCCGGTGTATCAAGCACCGGCGCCGGCCACTTAACTATTTCCAATAAAGCCATAACGTAATTTAGCCACAAAAAGGCACAAAAACACAAAAGAAGAAGTCTCGTTGATCTTGTGAATCGTGTAATCCTGTCTACTAATAACCTCGTAGCTGTTCGCGATAACCATCAAAGTTGCGCTTCATCTCTCCGAGGCTATCACCACCAAACTTCTCCCGCATCGCTCCTGCAATCACGAGTGCGACCATCGACTCGCCAATCACACCAGCCGCCGGAACCGCCGTGACATCCGAGCGCTCGAATGCCGCCGACTCTTCCTCTTTTGTATCAATGTCGACTGAGCGAAGCGCGCGTCTCAACGTCGAAAGCGGTTTTAGATGACCGCGTACGCGGATCTGTTCGCCGTTCGTGATGCCACCTTCAAGCCCGCCAGCGCGGTTCGTCTCGCGGATAAATTCACGCGTACCCGCGTTGTACGCGATCTCATCGTGAACTTCGGAACCCGGCAGACTGCTTGCCTCAGCGCCCGCGCCGATTGCCACCGCCTTCACTGCCGGTATCGACATCACCGCCTGTGCGAGAAGCCCATCGAGCTTCAAGTCCCACGATGTGTGCGAGCCCAAACCCGGCACGACGCCACGTGCCGCGACTTCGAAAATCCCGCCGAGCGTGTCGCCCTTCTGACGTGTTTCGTCGATCAGATCGATCATCTTCTGTTGTGCATCGTTATCGGCGCAGTGCAGCGGCGCGTTGTCAGGAATAGCGGCAATCTGTTCCCAGCTCAACTCGAGCGGCGCCTCGGGAATGCCGCCGAGCTGAATCACATGACTCCGAATCTCGACGCCGAAAGCAGCCAGTAGTTGTTTGGCGAGCGCGCCACACGCGACACGCGCCGTGGTCTCACGAGCGGAGGCGCGCTCGAGGATGTTGCGTAGATCGCGTACATCGTATTTCAGACCACCAGGCAGATCGGCGTGGCCGGGACGGGGACGTTTCAGACGTCGTGACTTCTCGGGCGCGATGTCGCGCGGCTCGGAGGCCATGACGTCGGTCCAGTTGGGCCAATCTTTGTTTTCAATCAGCATCGCGAGCGGCGAGCCGAGCGTGAGACCGTGCCGGACGCCGGTGAGAATCTCGGCGTGATCGCGCTCGATCTTCATACGGCCTCCGCGGCCGTAGCCGAGCTGTCGACGCCGCAGCTCGTTGTCGATCAATTCGTGATCGACAGGTAGTCCGGCGGGCAGACCTTCAATGATCGCGATCAGCGATCGTCCGTGTGATTCTCCTGCTGTTGTGAAACGAAGCATCTTTTGGCCACAAAAAGGCACAAAAACACAAAAAGTAAAACGCAGAACGGGCGTTATTGTATCTGTGAAAGCAGATCTTCGGAAAAGATGTTTCCGCGGCCCAGGATTCCGTTTGGATCGAGGGCTTTTTTTATGGCCGCCATCGCGCGTAGTTGATCGTCGGTGTAGAAGAAGCGCAGGTAGTCGCGCTTCAGCTTGCCGACGCCGTGTTCCGCCGAGAGTGTGCCGCCGGCGGAGGCTGCGTATTTCAGAAACTGCACATACAACTCACGCGCGCGGGCGCCTTCCGCGTCGTCGCGTGGAAGGATGTTTACGTGAACGTGGTTATCGCCGATGTGGCCGAAGATCGTGTAGCGCAGACCACTCGAGATCAGCGTGTCCTTATATAAACGAAATAATCCGGGAAACGCGTCGTCGGGTACGGACATGTCAGTCGAGACTTTGCGCTGCTTGTAATGCGCGAACCATTCGTTCATGAGCACTGGCAGTCGATGACGAAACTCGCGCAGCTTCGCCTGGTCCTGTTCGTTTGTCGCAAACCACGAATCGGAAAGCGCATGGTGCTGGTCCAGGAGCGCCATCCACTCGTTCAGCACCGATTCTTCTGTCGCCTCATTCGTTTCCTGCTCGAAGAAAATTGCGGCAACGGCGTCGGAAGGTATCGATGGATACTTCTCGCGCAGGAAGTTTAACGACTCGTTGTCGAAAAACTCGATCGCACGCGCGTCAGCACGTTTTCGCGCCTCAGCGACGAGGGCGAGCACATCCGCCTCGTCTGCAAAAAAGACGACGCCACTCAGCAGACCTTCCGGCTTCGGCAGCAGCCTGACTTCAATCTCGCAGATCACGCCGAGCGTGCCCTCACTGCCGATAAATAGATCGATCGCGTCCATCTCGGGAGCGATGAAATAGCCACTCGCGTTTTTCCTGGTCGCGGGCATGTGGTAGTCAGGCAACGTCAAATTAATTGACCTGCCGATGCGGATCGTTCTGTTTGCGTCAGCGCGCAGTTCGCCGCGACGCAGATCGACTATTTCACCGGAAGCGAGTACGACGGTGAGTCGTCGAATGTAGTTGCGTGTTGGGCCATACTTGAACGTTCGCGCACCGGAAGCGTTAGTGGCGACGTTCCCGCCGACGAAGCAGCCGCGCTCGGTTGGATCGGGTGGATACAACAAGCCCTGCTGGTCCAGCGCGCGTTGCAGATCAGCAAGGATCACTCCTGCTTCAACGACCGCAAACCCGCCGTGATCTTCGTGAACGATCGTCTTGATGTGATTTAGTTTGTCAGTGGCCAGGACGATCCCGCCGTATGCCACGCGCCCGCCAACGGTTCCCGTACCCGCACCTGAAATCGTGACCGGAACTCGATCGCGATTGGCCTGCGCGAGGATCTCAGAAACGTCGTCAATGCTCTCCGGTATGACGACACGATCCGCGTGGCCATCACGAATGAAACTCGCGTCCGTTAAAAATGACTCGATGTCGTCAGTCTTTGTTTG
>DATHTI010000234.1:0-3374 GCA_035463335.1 Pyrinomonadaceae bacterium
TCGAGCACTGCCGATGCGCGATCCGCGGCTTGTTGCGGAAGTTGTGGCATCAAACCCTCCAATCCGGGGATGAACGGCTCTCGTTCGCCCGTCTGGCGTCCTTTTGGAGTCGGACTGGAGCCGCCGCCACCACCGCCGCCGAAGCTGAACGTGCGGCCCAGGGCGGTGCCGAGTCTCGTCAACACTTCGCCGATCGGGTTACCAATCGTGCTCGTGCTGCTGCCCGCGTAAAGGAGAGCCACTGGATTGTGTGATGCGTTGTTGGTGACGATCAGCGAGCCTGAATCGCCGCCTGCACTAAACGTGCTGCTGTTGATCACAACCTGACCCGTGAAGGAGACGGTAAACTTTTTACCTTTGCCGCACCCGGCCTGGTATTGAACGTTCACGCTGGTGTTGATCGATGAGATCGTTCCCGTAGTGAATCCGGTTGTGCGTCCGCTCTTCGCAACGCTGAGGCCGACGGACGGGCTCACGATTGAGCTGCTCGGTACACCGATGTCTTCGATAAAGCCTGTTGAATCCATCTGGCCCGGTCGCAGTTGTGCGACTGCAGCATCGACGTTAGAAGGACCGAGTGCTGCTGCGCCAGTGAAGTCGGCGACGACGGTCGCGATATTACAATTGCTGTCAATCAGACCTGGTTGAGAAACATCTTCGCCGGCAACGGCTTGACCGCTTCGCGCCAGCACGTGATTGTTACTAAGAATGTATTGGTTAGTGCCGTCTGTGATCAGGGCGCCCAGAGTGCCACTGCAACAGAACGATCTACTTGCGTCGTTGACGTTGCCGCCTGAGACGCCGAAGTGTTGATTTCTAACGCGGTGATTAGGTCCGCCATCAGCTAGACCGGCCGTCAGCAGTGAGCTGAACAGAAGGAGCGTAGCGACCAGGGCGAAGACCACAGCGGTCTTGAGTCTAAACATTGAGAGGCTCTCCTTTGTGAAAATCCAGGTGATACAGAGATACCCGCGGCTTACAGGTGCGTTACTCAGTTTTCTTTTATAAAGGCGCCTGAATGGCGGACGGGGACTCATTCTTACGCCGAAAATTTGTGAATGTCAACGTTTTGGTGGATTTTCAACTACTACCGTAAATCGTTATAAAGATACAACAACAGTTCCGCGGCTGGATCTGTATAATCCGCGGCGTCCTTGCGCCAACACCTTCAACTTAAGTCACAAACTATGAACATGCTCAAAATCAAAAACCTGGGCCTCGCTTTCGTTCTCGCAATTCTCCTCGTTCCTGCTGCACGCGCGGCAGACACGACACTCGTGCCGGTTGGCTCCGTCTGGAAATATCTCGACAACGGCTCCAATCAGGGCACCGCATGGCGCGCGATCGGGTTCAACGACTCAACCTGGCCATCTGGCGCCGCGCAGTTGGGTTATGGTGACGGCGATGAAGCGACAACGGTCGGCTTCGGTCCTGACGCAAACAACAAGTTCATCACTACTTACTTTCGACGCGCTTTCAGCGTCACGAATGCCGCTGCATTCAATACGTTGACTCTCCGGCTTATGCGCGACGATGGAGCTGTTGTTTATCTCAACGGCGTCGAAGTGTGGCGCACAAACATGCCTACCGGCACGATTGGTTTTACTACGCCGGCCTCAGTCGCCATCGGCGGTGTAGATGAATCGACATTCGTGCAGACGACGATCAACTCTTCGTTGCTGGTTAACGGCACCAACGTTCTTGCGGTGGAGCTGCACCAGTCAGGCGGCGCCAGCTCCGATATCAGTTTCGATCTGCACCTGTTCGGCTCGGACGGTGCTGCGTCCGTAACACGTGGACCATACCTGCAAATCGGAACTCCAAACAGTACGATCGTTCGCTGGCGCACCAACGTTGCGACTGATAGCCGCGTGAGTTTTGGCACGACGCAGGGCAGTTTGGCTTCAGTCGTCGACGATGCCGCACAAACTACGGAGCACGAAGTCGTTGTCAACGGACTTTCACCGGCTACGAGATACTTTTACTCAATCGGCTCGACGACTCAGGTGCTCGCTGGTAACGATGCGAACCACTTCTTTGTCACGTCGCCCGTGGCGGGCACGGCCGTGCCCACACGCATCTGGGTGCTCGGCGACTCCGGCACCGCGAATGCTAATGCACAGGCAGTCAGCAATGCCTATCTCAGTTTTACCGGCGCGACGCACACGAACCTCTGGTTGATGCTCGGCGACAATGCTTACGAGAATGGTACTGATAGTGAGTACCAGGCGGCTGTGTTCAATATGTACCCGGCGATGCTGCGGAAGTCTGTGCTTTGGCCCACGCTCGGAAATCATGACACCGCACATTCGGCAAATCCGCCGGCGAGTCTTCCCTACTTTGCGATGTTTACTCTGCCGGCGAACGCACAGGCAGGCGGCATCGCGTCGGGCACGGAGAAGTATTACTCGTTTGATTACGGCAACATTCACTTCATCTGTCTTGACTCGATGACGTCTGATCGCTCGTCAACTGGTCCAATGGCGAACTGGCTCCGAGCCGACCTCGCTTCATCGACGCGACAATGGACCATTGCTTTCTGGCACCATCCGGCTTACAGCAAGGGATCTCACGATTCAGATACGGAGTCGAATCTGGTCCAGATGCGGCAGACATTCCTGCCGATACTGGAAGAGGCCGGAGTTGATCTCGTGCTCGCCGGGCATAGTCACTCTTACGAGCGGTCCTACCTGATCGACGGGCACTACGGCGTGTCGTCTACCTTCACGAATGCGATGAAGAAAGATGGCGGAAGTGGTCGAGCGGATGGGACCGGAGCTTACACGAAACCCACGCCTGGTCCAGGCACGCACGAGGGCGCAGTCTACGCGGTGGCTGGCAGCTCAGGACAGATTTCCGGTGGATTGCTGAATCATCCCGCGATGTTTATCTCGCTCAACAATCTCGGGTCGATGGTGCTGGACGTCAATGGCAACACGCTGGATGCGAAGTTCCTGCGTGAGAACGGAGCGATTGCCGATTACTTCAGAATCGTTAAGGGCACGGTTGCGCCGGTACCGCCGGCCGCGCCAACGAGTCTGGCTGCCGCCACTGTTTCCAGCAGCCAGATCAATCTTACCTGGACGGACAATGCAAACAACGAGAATGGGTTCAAGGTCGAGCAGTCAACCGACGGCACAAACTTTACTCAAATCGCGATGCTCGGCAGCAACACTGTTTCGTTTTCCGTGACCGGTTTGTCTGCTTCAACCACTTACTTCTATCGCGTGGCAAGTTTCAACGACGCGGGCAATTCCGCTTTTTCGAATACGGCAAGCGCGACTACGTCTGCGCCGCTACCGCCGTTGCCGGCTGCTCCGAGTGGTTTGAGTGCGACGGCTGTGTCGAGTACGCGAATCAATCTCTCGTGGACT
>DATHTI010000235.1:0-2685 GCA_035463335.1 Pyrinomonadaceae bacterium
TCGCTTTAATCGGACACGGTGCAATGGGCCAGTTGGTCGAGGCCGGCGCGCGCAAAGGCGGCGACGAGATCGGCATTGTGCTCACGAGTAAAGACGGTGAGCTGCCGGTGGACCAACTTGCAGAGAGCTTGCGGGGTCACGATGTCGCGATCGACTTCTCGATTGGCGACGCCGTGCTGAAAAACATTGCAGCATGTGCAAAAGCTGGTGTGCCTCTCGTGGAAGGCACGACCGGCTGGAAACAACATGAGTCAACCGCCAACCAGCTCATGTCCGATCACGCGGGCGCGATGGTATACGGCGCCAACTTCTCCATTGGCGTAAACCTTTTCTACCGCATCGCAAAACAAGCGGCCGCGCTGTTTTCCGCGGTCGAGGGCTACGCGCCCTTCATTGAAGAAGCTCATCACAATCGCAAACGCGATGCGCCTTCAGGCACGGCCTTGAAACTGCGCGACCTGATGTCAGAACATCTCGGCGCTGACATCCCGACTTCATCGACCCGCGCCGGCTACATCCCCGGCACGCATCGAGTCGGTTTCGATTCCGAAGCCGATCAGATTTTGCTGACGCACACAGCACGCTCGCGCCAGGGTTTCGCAAACGGCGCGCTGCTGGCCGCACATTGGATCATCGGACGAACAGGGGTATTTGAATTTACGGACGTGATTGAGGAAATCATCACCACAAAAGAGCACAAATAGTCTTCTGAACCATTTTGTGCTTTTTGTGCCTCTTTGTGGCTAATATTCTTTTGTTTTTTGTGGCTAAAAGGAGTCACTATGACAATACACCTAGACTGGCTTCGCGGCTGCGCGACCGCCCTCGTTACACCCTTCACCTCCACCGGCGCGATTGACGAGCCTCGCTTGCGCGACTTGATCGACTATCAAATCACCGGCGGCGTCCGCGTGCTCGTGCCGTGCGGCACGACCGGCGAGAGCGTGACGATGTCTGACGAAGAAAACCGTCTCGTCATTCGCACCACTGTCGAGCTCGCTCGCGGCCGCGCGAAAGTCATCGCGGGCACCGGCAGTAACTCAACCGCAGTCACGATCCAACGCTCGCAAATCGCGAGCGAGCTAGGCGTCGACGGCGTGCTGACAGTCGCTCCTTATTACAACAAGCCAACACAGGAAGGACTCTACGCACACTTTCGCGCCATTGCTGAATCCGTCGGCGATCTGCCGGTCGTGATCTACAACGTTCCGGGACGCACCTCGTCCAACATCTCCGCCGACACGACACTGCGACTCGCACGTGACGTCGAGAATATCGTTGCCGTCAAAGAAGCCTCGGGCAATCTCTCGCAGATCATGGAGATCCTGCGCGGGCGCCCCGAGGGCTTTCGCGTCATCTCCGGCGACGATTCACTCACGCTTCCGTTGATCGCGCTCGGCGCCGACGGCCTGATCTCGGGGGCTTCGAACGAGGCGCCGGGAATGATGTCGCGTCTTAACGATCTCGCACTCGCGGGCAAGTGGGAAGAAGCACGCGCGCTGCACTATCGTCTGCTGCCGTTGATGGAAGGCAACTTCATCGAATCGAGTCCTGGTCCAGTCAAGGCAGGTCTCGCGCTGATGGGCCTGATTGAAGAGAACCTGCGTCTGCCGCTCGTGCCGGTGCAGGAAAAGACCCGCAATCGCATGCGCGAGATTTTGACCGAAGTCGGACTGTTGAAGGAAAGTACGCATGCCGTTGCGTGAACAGATCGAGGCGCTGGCAGCGCGCGAAGATAACCGGTTTTCCAGCGCAGACAGAGCTGTATTCGACGATCTGAAGCGCGCACTCAATCGCGGCGAAGTGCGCGCCGCAGAAAAGGGTGCAGACGGCAAGTGGATCGTCAACGCGTGGGTGAAGCAGGGATTGCTGCTCGGCTTTCGCATGGGCGCGATCGCTGACATGTCCGCTGGCGAGAGCTTCAAGTTTTTCGATAAAGACACTTACCCCGGTCGCCCGACAAGGATCGAAGACAACGTTCGCATCGTTCCCGGCGGCTCGACGATTAGAGACGGGGCTTACATCGCGCCCGGCGTCGTGTGCATGCCGCCAATGTTTGTGAACGCGGGCGCGTACGTCGATGAGGGCACGATGATCGATAGCCACGCGCTCGTCGGCTCATGCGCGCAGATCGGCAAGCGTGTTCACATCTCCGCGGCGGCGCAGATTGGCGGCGTGCTCGAGCCGGTCGGCGCGGTGCCGGTGATCGTCGAAGACGACGTGCTCGTTGGTGGCAATTGCGGAGTTTACGAAGGAACGATCGTGCGTGAGCGCGCGGTGCTGGCATCCGGCACGATCCTGACTGGCTCGACTCCTGTTTACGATCTCGTTCGTGATGAGATCTACCAGCGCAAGACTGATGGACCACTCGAGATCCCCGCGGCCGCCGTGGTTGTTCCCGGCGCGCGCGCTGTGACGACTGAGCGTGGACGCGAGTGGGGACTCTCGCTCTACGCAGCAATAATCGTTAAATATCGCGATGCGAAGACGGACACGGCGGTGCGATTAGAGGATTACCTGCGTTGAATAAATTTGCGGTACCGAAACGCTTGCAGGGGATCGAGAAGAGCGTTATTCGCCAGGTCTTCGATCGCGCCCACCCCGGCAGTCTGAATCTCGGATTGGGTGAGCCTGATCTGCCGACTCCAGATGTCATTCGCAGAGCAGCGGTGAAGGCGATCGTCG
>DATHTI010000236.1:0-2546 GCA_035463335.1 Pyrinomonadaceae bacterium
CGACAAAAAGGAGCCTGCGGCGAGGTTATCGCGTCGTAAGAATTGCGGAAGCGAGCGGCAGAATGGAGGATTTCATCACCGGTTTCTTCGTTCCGCCCCGCATCAACGGCCGTCCCGCAGACGTTTTCAGCTTCGGAAAGGATGCGTTTTTGGTGACGGACGATTATAGTGGCGTCGTCTATTACGTCTACCGGAAATAGTCATCCGTCCAAAAATCCGTGTAATCCGTGGTTACGAAAGGAACCCCAACCATGCGCTTCCGTGTCTCACTTCTGCTAATTGTCGTCGTCTCGCTGTGCGCGCCCGCCCTGGCGCAGAAACGCAACATCACCGAAAAGGACCTCTTCAATTTCGTCTGGATCGGCGATCCGCAAGTCTCGCCTGACGGCTCACGTGTCGCGTTTGTGCGCGTCACGGTCAACGACAAGAAAGACGGATACAACACCGCGATCTGGACTGTTGCGACTACGAACGGCGAAACACGCCAGCTAACAAACGGCCCGCGCGATACACAGCCACGCTGGTCGCCGGACGGAAAATTTCTCGTCTTCATGCGCGCGCCGGAGGTGAGTGGCCGCGTCGAGCCGGCACAGTTGTTCATGCTCGCAATGCAGGGTGGTGAGCCGTTTCAGTTCACGACGCTGCCGCGTGGCGCAGGTTCGCCGCAGTGGTCGCCTGACGGCAAGATGATCCTTTTCTACAATAGCGCCACAGCAGAAGAGCTCGCGAAAGCCGCGGCAAAGAACGCGCCGCCGCAACCAGGCGCAAGCCCGAGCCCAAGCCCATCACCGAGTCCGGAACGCGAGAGCGACGTGCGCGTGATCAATCGCGCAGTCTATCGTGCGAATGGTGCGGGTTATCTCGACTTTAAACACCCGAACCACATCTGGGTCATCACTGCTCCGAAAACAGGCGACGAAAAAGTCACGCCAAAACAGTTGACGAATGGACGTTTTGACGACGGCGGTGCGCTGTGGGCCAAAGACAGCTCGCGCATCTACTTTGAATCTGACTTCACCGATGAGCCCTATTACGAGCTGCCGCGCACCGATATCTATTCAGTCCCGGTGACGGGCGGCGAACGAGTCAAGCTAACCTCGTTCAACATGTTCGCGGGCGCGTTTTCTGTGAGCCCGGATGGTAAGCAACTGGCCTTCATCGCTTCCGTCAGCCAACCCGTGCGCTCTTACTCGCAGCCGGATCTTTGGGTGATGGATCTCGCTTCGAACGCCAAACCGCGTAATCTCACTGCGAGTTTTGATTTCGACATCGGTGGCGGATTGACAGGGGATAACGTTGCGCCGAGAGGCGGTGGCGGTAACCTGCCGGTCTGGTCGCCTGACAGTCGCAGCATCACGATGCTCTTCGTCAAAGAAGGTAAGGCTAATCTCGCCTCGTTTGATGTTGCGACTGGAAAACAAAGTGACGTCACTACCGGAAACCAGGCGGTGGTGAATTATCGCGCCGTGCCGGACGCGTCGAAGTTTGTTCTCCTGATCTCCACGCCGACGCGCGTTGGTGATCTCTTCTGGTTCGACAAAACAGGCGGGCAGCCAAGACAACTAACACGCCTCAACGACGACCTGTTCTCAAAACTGAATCTCACCGAGCCGGAAGAAGTCTGGCACACGAGTTTTGACGGGAAGAAGGTGCAGGCGTGGGTGCAGAAGCCACCTGATTTCGATCCGAACAAAAAGTACCCGCTCATTCTGAACATTCACGGTGGACCACACGCTGCGTACGGGTTCATCTTCGATCACGAGTTTCAGTGGATGGCGGCGAAGGGTTATGTCGTGCTTTATCCAAACCCGCGCGGCAGCACGAGCTACGGGCAGGAGTTTGGAAACATCATTCAGCACAACTATCCCGGCGACGATTACAAGGATTTGATGGCGGGCGTCGATGAGCTGATCAAGCGTGGTTACATCGATGAGAAGAAGCTGGGCGTCACTGGTGGCAGTGGCGGCGGCTTGCTGACCAATTGGACCATCACCCAAACGACGCGTTTCGCGGCGGCGGTTTCGCAACGCGACATCGCGAGCTGGTCTGACTGGTGGTACACCGCTGACTTCACGCTCTTCCAGCCGTCGTGGTTCAAGGCACCGCCGTTTGAAGATCCGGAGGATTACCGGAGGCGATCGCCGATCACTTACGTCAGCAAGGTGCAGACGCCGTTGATGTTGATCCTGGGTGAGGTTGACTGGCGTACGCCGACCGGGCCAGGAGGCGAGGCGATGTTCCGCGCGCTCAAATACCGGAAGATACCGACGGTGATGGTGCGTTTTCCGAACGAGTCGCACGAGTTGTCGCGCTCGGGCCAGCCGTGGCATCGCATCGAGAGGCTGCAACACATTGTCGGGTGGTTTGATAAATGGATCATGGGTGTCGCCAAACCCGAGTACGACATCGGTGAACCAACGCGAAGCAGTAGTACGCAGCAATAAGGAACTATGCCTGGAATGAACAAGTCAGGAAGAGGGGCTTGCCCCCGCTGTTAGGTGTTGAGAGCGGGGCAAGCCCCTCTTCCTGACTTGTTCATTCCCCTG
>DATHTI010000237.1:0-11867 GCA_035463335.1 Pyrinomonadaceae bacterium
AGACTTCAAAAAACTAACCGCGGATCGCGCGGATTGAAAACGCGGATCTTAAAGTGAAGTGAAGATTTTTATCGGCACTTCCGGATGGCACTACAAACACTGGCTCGAGGGTGTTTTCTATCCGCCCGGAACGAAGGGCGCGACGATGTTCGATTTCTACGCACGTCACTTCGACACCGTCGAGATCAATAACAGCTTCTACCGGCTTCCGGCGGCGCAAACTTTCGACAACTGGCGTGAGTCTTCGCCGCCGGGCTTTGTGTATGCAGTGAAAGCGAGCCGCTTCATCACTCACATGAAGAAGCTGAAAGATCCACAGAGCTCGTCCGAGAAGTTCTTCCTCGTTGCTGAGCGCCTCGAAAAGAAGCTGGGACCGATCCTTTTTCAACTACCGCCACGATGGAAGCTGAACCTCGAGCGCTTCGCAGAGTTTCTCGAGTCGCTGCCAAAGGAACACAAGTATGCGTTCGAGTTTCGCGAAGAGAGCTGGCTTGTGCCGGAAGTTTACCGGCTGCTGCGGAAGCACAAGGCGGCGTTTTGCATACACGACTTTGCGGACATGAAAGTACCGAATGAGATCACTGCCGGGTTCTCTTACATCCGGTTTCACGGGCCGACGAGCGCGAAGTACTGGGGATCGTATTCGGACGAAGAGCTGCAAAAATGGGCGGACCGGATCGAGAGTTGGCGCGATCAATTGAAGGCTGTTTACGTCTACTTCAACAACGATCCAGAAGGTGCGGCCGTGCGTAACGCGCTCACGCTCAAGTCGCTGGTACGTTAGTTGCGATTTCACGCGCAGAAAAATAACGAACGAGGGTGGTTTTATGGCTTCAAGAGAAATGAATTCATCAAGGTTGGTAGACAGTAATCCTGTCTACGTCTACTTCAACATCACACGCACGCCGCCCCTCACCAAAACCGGCGGTCCAACAGTCAACACCGGCGTGCTGCTGATTTGAAATCGACTTCCCGTCAAGTTCTGAAACGCCACAAACAACCTTACCCTTTCGGACAATCTTCGCGACGCCTGAGCATCGAGCGTGAAGAACCTTTCGAGCGGCAACAAGTTCTGATCGTCATCAAACTGCCTGCTCACAAACCGCCCCTGCGTCGCCAGTAGCCAGTTTTCACTTCCATACGTTACCTGAAAGTTAAACTGATGCCGCGGCACCTGCGGCACCATCAATCCCTCTAACGTTCTATTCGCCGGGAAACGCAGCACGGTGCTGTCAGTCAATAAATACTCGCCCGACAATTCCCAACGTATGCCAAACTTCATCACCGCCGACAACTCGACCCCACGCGCGCGAATCGCCCCAAGGTTTTGTCGTTGTCGAGTAATCAGTGCGGGTGTTGTTGAGAGCGTGACGTTCGCGATCGAATCATCGATATCGCTCCAGAACACATTGCCGCGCACAAATAGTCGCTCACTCAACGGGTTGAAACCGATTCCCGCCTCGCCGCCCGTCAGTCGCTCCGCACGCAAATCAGCATTCGCGTTCGTCACCACATTTCCTACGCGAAAGTTGCGGTACAGCTCGTTGAGCGTCGGCGCGCGGAAGGCACGATACGCTGACGCACTCACCTCAACACCCTTGTCGAAGCGTTTAGTCAACCAAAGACGTGGGCTAAACGCTGTCTCTGATCGATCCGGAAAGACATTCAGCGCCGGTGTCCCAACCACGGGTGTGCGATTCGAGAAACCACGACTGTTGAGCCAGTGGTCGAGCCGTCCTCCAAAACCAAACTGCCACGATCCGATGTACACAGAATCACTCGCAAAGATGCCAATCGATCTTTGCCGTCCACCAGCATCGACAAAAGCCGTGACTCTTGAATTATTGAACGTCGTCTCCGCACTATGCCCGCGCACCTCGCGACCTTCAACACCAAGTCGCAGCACCTGGTGGTAACCGACGTTTGGCGTCGCCTGAAACACGAAACCTGCTTGCTGCGATGGATTGCGTTGCCGGTTCGTTAACGACTCGGAATTACGATCTGCCGCAACCGCGGAAAAGTTCTGAATGAACGTCTCACTCGATCCATACGACCGCAGCAAAACCGGACCGACTTTTGGCAGCGTCGAATCGATTCCAAAATCGATCGACGCGATGCGCGTGTCGTTGACCTGAACCGGGGTGCCGTTGCGACGACTCTCGCCAAATGAGCTCAGACGGAGGAATGAGTATCCGTGAGCGACATTTGAAATCGTGACTGAGCCACCGAGATCGCCCGTTCCCGCAGCAGTATCGACGGAGCCTCGCTGGTTCTCCGGTACGAGCACGTATCCGTTTGTGTGTAGCGCTTCTCCTGCGGCGACAATCGCCCAGTCGCCTAAAATCTTTCCCGCGGTAAACGACGTCACGGCAGTGCCTGCATTGCCGGCCGAGACTTCAACATCGAGGCCCGTGCCCCAGCGTGTTTCGCTCGTGATATTCACCACGCCGCCGAGCGCGCCGCTGCCGTAGAGATTGGAAGTCGCGCCATTTTGTACGGACACATTCTCGATGTTCACGCGCGGGACGCGATTCCAGTAGACCCAGCCGCCGAACGGGCTGTTCAAAGGCACGCCATCGAGCAAAACGAGCGCGCGACTCGCACCACTCGCGCCTACGCCTCTGAGCGAAACACCTTGCGCTGTCGGATTGGTGGTCAATCCGCCGGAGCGTCTGAACAAAGAAAAGCCAGGAACCTGACGGAGTACGTCGTCGATCGTGACCGCCCCCGAAGAAGCGATTTCGTTTGGTCCAACGTTGAATTGACTGAGTGACGTGACTGGAACGCGCTCTTCGTAAGTAATGGGCGCGCTGACGACGATTCGTTCGTTTATAACCGCGGGATAGAGTTGTATGCGTAGCGAATATTTTGCGGTTGTCACTTTTACTTTGGCGCGACTGAAACCTGGCGAGCTAATCGAGAGTGTCCCGTACGCTCTCGCACTCAACACTGTAAAATTCCCGGAGAGATCGGTGACTGTGCGAATCGTGTTTCCCTCCGATTCAAACTCCACTGAGGCGTGTTGGATCGCGTCGCCGTTTGGATCAGTAACCTTACCGTAGATTGAAACAGATTGTTGTTGTGCGGAAGCGCACGCTATTACAAACACGATCCATCCGAACACGAACGCGCAGCGTTGTCTTCTGGTACACCGAAGTGCCGATAATGTTCTGTTTCTCACTACTGCGATCAGTGCTCTGCTATACGCGTTCGACTTAAACTTGCGCCAAGCAACGATAATACCCCGCATCTTTGTACGTAGGACCATTTTTCATCGCACTCGTTATGCCCGTACACGCCTGGGGACGCGTGCTGTTCTCGGCGCACATGTCACAGCACGAGATCCTGATGCTCGTCGCCGCGCCTTTAATGGTGCTTGGTCGGCCGTTGATCGCATTCCTCTGGGCGTTGCCGTTGCACTGGTCACGCCGTCTCGGGAACCTCGGCAAGATCGTTTGGATCAATCGTGCGTGGCGAACACTCACGATTCCACTCGTCGCGTGGCTGGTCCATGCGATTGCTTTATGGATATGGCACATTCCGGCTCTCTTTGAAGCAACGTTGTACAGCGAAGCAGTCCACACGCTCCAACATCTCTCATTCCTGCTCTCCGCGCTGCTGTTCTGGTGGGCAATCATCCATGGACCACAGGGCGCGATGGGCTACGGCGCGGCCGTGCTTTATCTGTTCACGACTTCGGTTCACAGTGGCGCGCTTGGCGCACTCATTCCTCTCGCTGGATCAGTTTGGTATCCATCATATGCGCCTCTCACAGCTTCATGGGGACTGACGCCGCTTGAAGATCAGTGTGAAAGCCGGAGACGGGCCCTGGGGGAATTGCCCTCTAGCTCTCATCCACAGATTACACAGATTCGAAAATCTGTGTGGATACCAGCTATCTACCGCAAATAAACTCAATTATGGTATAAATTGCTTCCCCTTTGTCCCCTTCTGTACCGATTCACCCATAACCCCTGAGTCTTAAATTGGAGGATATGAGTGTCCAGACAAATTCGTCGTAATTCCAGGCCTCTGAAAAGTTTAGAAAAAGAACAGACTGGGATCCCCGGCTTTGACGAAATTACCGGTGGCGGCTTGCCCGCGGGCCGGCCCACTCTCGTTTGCGGCAGCGCAGGCGCCGGCAAGACCCTCTTCGCCATGGAGTTTCTCGTCCGTGGCGCCACGCATTTCACCGAACCCGGCGTGTTCGTATCTTTCGAAGAGTCGGACGAAGAGCTGGCTACAAACGTCGCTTCGCTCGGCTTTGACCTGCACCAACTAACCGCTGACAAAAAACTGGTACTCGACTACGTCTTTATCGAGCGCTCCGAGATTGAAGAAACCGGCGAATACGATCTCGAAGCACTCTTTCTCCGGCTCGGTCACGCGATTGATTCGATCGGCGCGAAGCGCGTCGTACTCGACACGCTTGAAGCACTCTTCTCCGCTCTGCCCAACGAAGCCATCGTCCGCGCCGAATTGCGCCGCCTCTTCCGCTGGCTAAAAGAAAAAGGAGTGACCGCGGTCATCACGGGTGAGCGGGGCGACGGCAAACTTACGCGCTACGGTCTCGAAGAATACGTTGCTGACTGCGTGATACTTCTCGATCATCGCGTGCAGAACCAGATCTCGACGCGCCGCATGCGCATCGTCAAGTATCGCGGCACGTCACACGGCACCAACGAGTATCCGTTTTTAATCGACGACAAAGGCTTTTCGGTTCTTCCCATTACTTCACTCGGACTGTCGCATCCAGCGCCGACAGCGTACGTCTCGACCGGTATCGAGCGTCTCGACACGATGCTCGACGGCCACGGGTTTTACAAAGGCAGCTCGATACTCCTCTCGGGAACAGCAGGAACCGGAAAGAGCACGCTCGCAGCACATTTTATCGAGGCCGCCTGCGCTCGTGGCGAGCGCGCCCTCTTTTTTGCCTTTGAAGAGTCGCAGGACCAGATCATTCGTAACATGCGCTCGGTCGGCATCGATCTCGAAAAGTACGTGAAGAAGGGCTTGTTGAAGTTCCAAAACGCGAGGCCTTCGGCGTGGGGACTCGAAGTACATCTCGCGGTCATACATAAAACTATTGCCGAGTTCAATCCGTCTGTTGTGGTTGTCGATCCGGTGACGAATTTTCTTTCCGTCGCCGATCAGATTGATACGAAAGCAATGCTGACCCGGCTTATCGATTTCCTCAAAATAAGACAGATTACGGGCATGTTCACGAGCCTCACGTCGTCGCAAAGTGAAATTGAAGACTCGGAAGTCGGAGTCTCGTCGTTGATGGACGTATGGCTACTCGTCAGGACGATCGAGTCGAACGGTGAACGAAACCGTGGTCTCTACATTTTGAAGGCGCGCGGCATGGCACATTCGAACCAGGTGCGCGAATTCGTGATGACGGATCATGGTATCGAGCTTATCGATGCTTACATCGGAACTGAAGGAGTGTTGATGGGCACGGCGCGCTCGACTCAACTCGCGCGCGAAAAAGCCGCGGAAGTCGAACGCGAGCAGTTGAGCGCACGCAAGCAGCGCGAGCTGCGGCGCAAGCAGGAGCTTTATGAAGCACAGTTGCAAGCGTTGAAAGGACAGTACGAAAGTGAGCGGGACGCAATCCTCAGGGAGCTGGATGAAGAACAGACACGGCTCAAGATAGCAGCCGACCAGCGACTCGAGATCGCCCGGTTACGGAAAGCAGACAGTAGCGGAATGCAAATTGACGAGAATGGTGCCAGAAAAGCACGGAAGGGAGCTGCTCGATGACAAAAACCCCCACGAAGAAGCAACGACAAAAATCCACCAACGGCCGTCCACCACAGGCCGCAAGCGGAGATGCGAATCGCTGGAACCTGCGTCTTTACGTTGCCGGGCAAACTCCACGATCGCTCACCGCTTTCAAAAACCTCAAGGACATTTGCGAAGAGTACCTGAAGGGGCAGTATCACATTGAAGTCATCGATTTAATGGACAATCCAACACTTGCGCGCGGAGATCAGATTCTGGCAGTCCCGACTCTGGTGCGCAAATTGCCACAGCCGATCAGGAAGATCATCGGCGATCTCTCGAACACGGAGCGCGTTCTGGTTGGCCTTGATATCCAACCTCGTTGAGTATGTTGAGTATGAAAGTGTGTATTGAATGGCAAAGCCAAAGAATGAAAATTCAAAAAATCCCGATGGCAAGCGTCCATCAACAACCCGGCTGCGCGATGCAACCGAAATTTTTGAGGACGCAATCAAAGGGAGCGCGCTCAAGCGCGCCAGATACATATTGCGACTATACGTTACAGGTTCGACAGGGAGGTCTCTGAGAGCTGTTTATAACTTGAAAAAGATCTGTGAAGAGCACCTGCCGAACGATTACGAGCTGGAAGTAATTGATATTTACAAAGATCCGGAGGCCGCACGTGAAGCACAGATCGTCGCCGCGCCGACATTAGTGAAAAAATTGCCGCGGCCGATCAGAAAATTTGTCGGTGATTTGTCGAATACGCAAAAGGTTTTGATTGGATTGGATATTTACAAACGTCAGAGCTCAAAGCTCAGTTAAACCGCTTCTCTGTGCAACCTCTGTGTTCTGTGTCTCTGTGGTTCGCTATTTTCTTAGAAAGAGAATAACCACCGAGACACAGAGAACACAGAGGTTGCACAGAGAAACCTATAACGAATATGGGAAAAAGAATTGGAGACAACGAAATATTTGAATTGGAGCGTCGTCTCGAGGAAGCCGAGGAGACGCTGCGGGCCATACGGCAAGGCGAAGTAGACGCGCTCGTGATCGACGGGCCAAAGGGCGAAGTGATCTACACGCTGACGAGCGCCGACTACCCATACCGGCTCATGATCGACGAGATGAACGAAGGGGCGGTGAGTGTTTCACCCGACTCGTACATTCTCTACAGCAACCGCAACTTCGCGAGCATTCTTGGTTTGACTGAAAGCAAAGCGAGTGGGGTGCCGTTCGGCGACTTTATCGTGCCGGAGATGCGGGATCAGTTCCTTAAAGACGTTGAGACAGCACTCGAACAGTCTTTTCGACGTGAGTACACGCTGAGTCCCGGAGACGACCGGCAAGTTCCGGTGCTCCTTTCGTTTGCGAAGCTCCAGCCGCAAACAAACTCCATCAGTATCGTCGTCACCGATCTGACGGCGCAGAAAGCTCTCGAAGAAAAACTGCGCCAGGCGAAGAACACGCTCGAGGAACAAGTTGCCGAGCGCACGAAAGAGCTGCGCGAGAGTGAAGCGCGTCTATTTGGGATCCTCGAACACAGCGCTGCTGACCTGAAAGCGATGCGGCGACTGAACGAGATCGGCGCTCGCTGCGCGAAAGATGGAGACGACGTCGAGAGTTGTTTAAGAGAGATTCTCAACGTCGCTATCGAGATAACCGGCGCAGATAAAGGCAACATTCAGTTACTCAATAACGATTCGGAGTCGCTCAGGCTCGTCACGCAAATTGGTTTTGACGATCCGTGTCTGGAGTTATTTGAATGCAGTAACAACGGCGACTCGGCCTGTGGTGTGGCGCTGCGATCGAAACAGCGCGTGGTCGTGGAAAACGTCAACGACAGTGAGATCTATGCCGGCAAGCCGTCGCTCCAGGCAATGCACGAGGCCAACGTGCTCTCCGTGCAATCGGTGCCGTTGATTAGCAGCGCCGGAAACGCACTCGGAATCATCTCGACGCATTTCAGCCATGCGCATCGACCCAGCGAGCAGGAGCTGCGACTCATGGATCTGCTGGCGCGTCAGACTGCGGATTATCTCGAGCGTATACGTGTGGAAGGAGAGCGCGAACAGTTGCTGGCGCGCGAGCACGAGCTGCGCGAGACGGCCGAGGAAGCGAACCGTCTTAAGGATGAGTTTCTGGCAATCATGTCGCACGAGCTGCGTAACCCGCTGAACGTCATTCTCGGTTACGCAGAGCTTCTGCTGCGAATGGATGAGATAAGAAACGCTCCTCACTTGCAGCGCATGGCGGACGCAGTTAAACGCAACGCGGTGGCGCAGTCGAAACTGATTCGCGATCTGCTCGATCTATCGCGACTGCGCAGCGGCAAGCTCGAGCTCAATCGTGAGACTGTTTCCCCCGTTGCTTCGATCGAGAATGCGATCGAGACGGTGCGTATCGACGCTGAAGTGAAGGGCGTTGAGATCAAAGTCGAGGCGCCGGACGACGTATTGTTTGTGCAGGCCGACCCGGTCAGGCTCGAGCAGATCATCTGGAACCTGTTGAATAACTCGGTGAAGTTTACACCGCGCGGCGGCCGCATCACTGTTCGACTCGAAGACGAGAATGACGAGATTGTTCTGACAGTGTCTGACAATGGGCAGGGAATTGATTCGTCGTTCCTGCCGCACATCTTCGAGATCTTCCGGCAGGCAGATCCCGGGACCAGTCGCTCCCAACAGGGCATGGGAATCGGCTTGGCGGTGGTCCAACAACTCGTCGAGTTGCACGGCGGCTCGGTGAGCGCGTATTCGGCCGGTGTGGGCGAAGGCGCTACGTTTACGATCCGGTTGCCGCGGAGTGGGAATTCGAAGTCGCATTCTTCAGCGGCAGAGGACCTCGGGATTGGCTCGCTTGAAGGAATGTCTGTGCTCGTCGTGGACGATTCGGAAGACACGACGGAGATGGTCCGGCACCTGCTCGAGATTGGCGGCGCGTCAGTTTGTGCGGCGACGAGTGGCGTTCAGGCGTTGCGGCTGGCGCGTGAAAAGGAGTTTGACGTGGTGTTGTCTGATATCTCGATGCCGGAGATGGATGGTTTCGAGTTTCTCAGCAGGTTGCGCCAGATTCCGGGTAAAGAGGGCCTGCCGGCCGTCGCCCTGACGGGTTTCGGCCGTCCCGAGGACGTGCAGCGTGCCTCTGAAAAGGGCTTCTACGCCCATCTCACGAAACCCTTCGATATCCAGCGACTCGCGAGCTTGTTGCAACAAGTGCCCCGGATGACACGGATGAGCGCAGATTAAAAAAATCCGTTTTCATCCGTGAAGATCCGTGGCAAGATGTAGCCTGCGTCTGCCCGCGACGCACCTTCACCTCACTCCTAAAACAACCCCTATCCCTATGCTTAAGACAATATCTCCCTATCGTTTCCTCCTACTATTCGCATCTCTGCTGTTATTAATCACGCCGGTTCAGCTACAGGCCCAGGAACAGAATAGAGCCCTGCTGGCGGTGCACATCAATTCGGATGGTGCTGCCAGTGTCTCGCTTGGCATTCGTGTTGATGTTCAGGACCAGGAACCAATAAAACGCGCTCTCACTGAGTCATTCAGTTTTCCGATCGTGTTCAGGGAGCTGCCGGCAGAATGGTTCGGCGATCTCAACGAGGGCGCCACCGAAGAATCAAGCGAAACCTACACTCTGATCGCAGCAAGAACACCGCAGGTGTTTTCCGGTGGGAGGTTGAAAAAGACCTGCCAGATCAACCTGCAAACCCTGTTGCCACAATTGCGACAACACCATATCGACCATTTGAGAGTCATGGTGTTCCTTCAAACCGGAAGTCGCGACGTTCCTATTCAAGGGTTAGAACGACTTTCAAATGAGTTTGTGAATTTCTATCACTATGAAGCAGAGATTGATGTGCGCGCGGGCACATTTCCGGTTATCAACTTCGCGATTGGTTACGGCGCCGGAGATCTTCTCAAGAAAACTTTGCCGCTGCTGGTGTTTCTCCTGTTACCCGCGCTCGGAACAATTCTTTCCGCGCGGAGATCGAGCGCGAATCCGGAAGAGTTGTGGGGCAAGCACCTGCGTTTTGTAAATCGGTTACTCAATGTGGTCTGGATCGTGTGGCTGCCGGTCTATTTCTTTTCGGGCGTCAGTGACATCATTTCGTTCGTATCCGGCGCGGATCTCCGCGATCTCGGCAGCGTGGGCCAGGCCGTCAACATCGCCTTCTACTTCATCCCGCCAGTCATTGCGATGTTTCTTTGTCACCTTGCGTCGGGAAGAGTGTACGAACAGCTACGATCGGTCGAGTGGTCTCCGCGCCAGGTTGTCCGACAGGCGGTGATTGCCAACGCTATCTCACTCATTCCGATGTTTCTCGTGATCGTGGGTATGTACGCGTTCTCGAGAAGCCCGCGGCAGGCAGCGCTGTACGCAATCATCGGCTACATCGGTTTCATATTGCTGAGCCAGAATATGGGCCGGCTACTCGGATCGCGTTTACACGCACTCACGTCCGGCGACCTGCGCGATCGGATCTTCGACCTGGCCCACCGGGCGGGCGTGCAGCTCCAGCAGGTCTACGTCTTACCGGAAACGAGCGCACAGCTTTCAAACGCGTTCGCTCGCAGTGACAACAGTGTGATGATCACTAACTCACTGCTCAAGAACCTTAGCCGTCGTGAAGTGGACGGGATCATGGCCCATGAGATCGGACATCTTCAAGCAAAGCACCCACAGGGTTCCGGAACGATCATGGTCGTTGCCATCGTCGTCGCAAACCTCGCCGGTACATTCATTACAAAACTTCTAAACCTGGAGAATGCTACGCCGCTCGTATTTGCCGGAGCGATCGGCGTCGCTCAACTCGTGGTGTTCTTTCGCTCGCGTCGCAACGAGCGACAGGCAGACGCCATCGGTATCAGTTTGACCGGCGATCCGGAAGCTTTCATTTCCGGACTCGCCAGGCTCTCGCGTCTGAATCTCATGCCACTGCATTCGGGCGGTTGGGGCGAGTCTCTCGATACTCATCCCGGAACGATGGGCCGTTTCCGGGAAATCGCCACCGCGCACGGGATCCCCGAGAGTCGCTTGCAGGAGCTCGTCACCAACGTAGAGACGCCGGCAGACAGGTACCCGCCCATTGACGATGAAGTTGATACAACCGTGTTCTCAACCGAGTTCAAGAACAAGTACCGTCTGCGTGTGACACTGCTGGTGCTTGCCGTGTTGTTGCTTTCTCCGGTGCCGTTCGCAGTGGCACTGGCGCGAGACGGCGTGTCGCCGTTGAGGATGCTGGGTCTCGCTATCGCGGGGCTTATCTGGTCATTCTTGATCTCTATGGTGGTCCGCGATCGATTAACGTTCTGGGGTTACAGCTCTGTTGGTCGTCGCCTAAGAATGAAACTCGATAAACGCGGGCTCGTCGATCTCGCGCGTCACGGTACGCTTGTGGGTCTCGCGCCCGCGGCGGAGTCGCGCAAATATGAGGGTTATCCGTTCTGGGATGTTGGTGTGTTATGGCTGACGAAAGAGAAGCTTTACTACATCGGCGAACAGTGTGAGTTTGCGCTCGAACGTGAGCAGGTGAGTGAAGTTTACTCTCGCGACACCGTTCCTGAATGGGTTGCGGAAAAGAGTTTGTTTATCCGCTGGAAAGACTTTGCGGAAGGGCCAAAGAACACCGTGCATTTTGTCTCTACCGGGGAAGTTACGGTCACGAAGGCGAGGCGTGCTATTGATGATTTGCAAAAGCGTGTGCAGGCATGGGTGCAGCAGAGTGAAGATTTCCCAACGGCTTCTCCAGTTCTCGCGTCTGTTGGATCGCCTGTGTTCCCTGAAATCACGTGCTCGCTCGCGCTGATGAAGTTCAATGCCGGCTTAGTCTTCAAAGCAGCGCTTCAGCTTTTCGGTTTTGCCACGATCGTGGGCTTTGCGATTCGCCTGAGCTATACGAGCATCCTCTACATGGCCGTCGCGGCCTTCCTGCTCACTTTCATCGACGAGCTTTCGAGAACCTTGAAAGACAAACACCGGATCACACAAATCATACCGGTGCCGGCTTCGTTCGAGAGTGGGACGTATCAGCGCGGCTCCTGGAAGAACGCTTAATGCACTAACTGTAGGGGCGGCCCTCCGTGGCCGCCCCAGGTTTCCCACATCGTGTTCCCACGCTGGGGCGGCCA